>NZ_JWSW01000040.1:0-10085 GCF_000828125.2 Rickettsia asembonensis
TTTGTATATTACTTTTATAATCACTAAAAGTATATTTTATACTACCGCTAATATCTATTAATAAAGTAATTTCATGATTATTATTAATATTTAGATATTCTAGGTCTTTAGAGGAAAGCATAATAGGAAATTTACCGTATTCCTGCCAGACAAAACCGTTAAATATCGGAAATAAATATTTTAATAAATACTGCTTATCAAGGATAAATCCGCCTTCTAAATTAGAAGCGATAATAGGCGTCAACTTTATAAGCTTGAACGGCTTGTATTGCTGCACCGTTATTTAGAGTAAAAGTTAAGCTATTATTTTCTTTATGAGAAATAATTTGGGATATTAATTTAGAAAATTCAGTAGGCGGATAGGTATAATCTGTAGCCGGTGTTGCTTCACCTGTTAAAATTTTTGATAATTTATTTTCATCACTTATAACGGCTTGTAATGTCTCAAGTTTGGATTCATCCATTTTATGTTTTATTGGATTTCCACAAGAGAGTTGAATCTCAGCAGTTAATAATTCTTTATTAAATTCAGCTTCTAATCTTATTGTTTCTAAAATTTTAGACAAACCATACTCTGTTATAAGATCACCGTCTACTAGCTTATAAAATAACTCTCCTATTTCTATATCTGAAGTATCCGCATTATATATAGTTCAGATTCTACTATATTATCCTTAAATAAAGCATGTATCACATTCTTCTTTAATTCATCAGGGGATGCTAATAATGTACGAAAATGTTCTAAGTCATTAGAAGTTGTTTTAAAAATAACTTTATTATCAGTTACCTTTGTAACTCCTACTTCTGCTCCTATAGCTTTTAAAAAAATTTCCCATTTTTTTCTCTGAAGTTAAGTGCTGTGTAGGCATAATTCCTCTCTATTTTATAAAATTAGAAAGATTATATTGCTATAATTTTTAATACAAGAATTTATTAAAAAAAATTAATGAATTTTTATATGATTATGTCTTTTTTTTAGGAATTTTATTATTTATTCAAAAATTTCTCTACCTCAAGAGCAGCCATACAGCCACTACCTGCAGCAGTTACTGCTTGTCTATAAATTTTATCCTGAACGTCACCGGCAGCAAAAACCCCTTCTACGCTAGTTTTAGTTGTACCTGACTTCGTGATGATATAATTATCGTCATCCATTGCAATTTGTCCGGTAAATAGCCCCGTATTCGGTGCATGCCCGATAGCTATAAATACACCGCTACAATTCACTAAACTAACCTCTTTGGTGTGGACATTTTTAATTTTAACTCCGGTAACGGATTTTGGTTTATTGCTACCTACAATCTCATCTACTACATGATCCCAAATTACCGATATTTTAGGGTTTTTAAATAATCGATCCTGTAATATTTTCTCAGCTCTAAAACTATCTCTTCTATGTATTATAGTAACTTTGCTAGCATGATTGGTTAAGTATAAAGCTTCTTCTACTGCACTATTTCCTCCCCCTACTACAACTATTTCTTGATTCTTAAAAAAGAAACCATCGCAAGTAGCACATGCCGAAACACCAAAACCACGAAATTCCTGCTCTGAAGCTATACCAAGCCATTTTGCTTCCGCACCGGTACAGATGATTATACTTTCTGCTTCATACTCATTCCCAGCTCCGGTAAATACTTTAAAAGGTCTTTTTGATAAATCTACTTTTTCCACGTAATCACTAATAATTTCTGTACCGACATTTTTAGCCTGCATAGACATTTGTTCCATAAGCCAAGGTCCTTGCACCGTTTCTGCAAATCCGGGATAATTCTCAACATCGGTGGTAATTGTAAGCTGCCCACCTGGCTGCATACCATTGATTAATATTGGTTTTAGAGCGGCTCTAGCCGTATAAATAGCGGCACTTAGACCCGCAGGACCTGAACCTATTATTAGTATTTTAGTAGTGATCTTCATAATTATTATTTGTTAGTTAATTTTAATGATTCCTATGTCATTCCTGCGAAAGCAGGAATCCAAATTTTTTGCTGTCATCTCGTGGTCAAGCCCGGCTTGTTGCATGGCTCGATTTTCCTCCTGTCATCCCGTGATTTATTCACGGGATCCAGCTAAAAATATCAATATTATTGATATTTTTAGTTGTTTTTCTGGATACCGTGGTCAAGCCACGGGATGACAGAGGTGAAATTAATCCACGCAGAAATGACATCAAGACTTCTTCTCTAACCAAGATTTAATATAGTTAATTTCTTCAGGATTCATTAGGGAAGGAGCATGACCGGCATATTTTATTTCATAAAGATCAAAAGTTTTTGTTTCTTTCATCTTTTTAACAGTAGATTTTGTTAAAATTTGAGATTTTATCCCATGAATTACTAATATTCTACATTTTATTTTATTCCATACGGACCATAGTTTAACATCTTCTTGGTTACTAGCATTTTTCATTCCTTTTGTTATAGCAGGATCATAATTCATTTTATATTTTCCGCCAAATGTAGAAATTACGCTATATTTTGTTAAATAATCCCAATCTTCTTCATCTTTAATACCTATTTGGGCATAAATAAGTTTTAAATGTTCTTTTGCACTAGCCAAATCATCTAAGAGTACCGTTTTTTTAGCATAACCTCCAATTTTAATTAAAGGAGCAGCATCAATAAATGCCCCTATATCATTTAATATTAAGGCTTTAAAAATATTTTTATATTTACTGGCAAGTACCATACCTATAATACCGCCCATTGAAGTACCGAGCCAAATAGGTTTTTCAATATTTAGTCTTTTAAAAAAGAATAACGTATCTTTAATATAGGTAGTATAATTATAATGATTAGCTTTTTTAAAATTTTCGCTATCACTGCGACCGGGATAATTTATTGAAATTACTCTATAATTTTTACTTAACTCTTTAGCTATTTTATCAAAATCATGAGCATTTCTAGTTAAGCCGTGAGCACATACTATTATATTTTTATTTTTAGGATCACCTAATTCTACATAAGAAATTTTATGTTTCGGTATATATTGAAGAGGTAATAAATTAATATAGGGACCAATTTTTATTGAATTAATTTTCATATGAACCTATTAATACCAATTTAGAATAAATTTTAAAAAAATCATTGTCATCATGTTATTAATTTAAGTCACTTAAAAATATACTGACCATTGTCGGCATATATATAACTACAAAAAGCAAAGATAAAAACACGGTAGCTGCAACTTTCTCAGGATAAAATTTCTGTAAATTAGCTATAACTATAGTATTTGCTGCGAGTGGTGCCGTAGAAAGTAGTTTTAGAGCATTATAGTAATCATTGTTATACCATTTTGTTACAAAATGATCAAACATGATAAATAACCCTACTCCCAAAGGATAGAATAAAAATTTAGCAGCAAACGTCGCTAGAGTAAATTTTATATCGATTTCAAATTTTTGTAGAGATGAAAGAGCAAGGCCCACCATCACCATACCGAGTATCGAAAAAGAGCCTTTCATATTATATATAAAATCATCTAAAAAATCCGGTAAAGTAAAACCGCAAAAACTAAATAAACATCCCAAGAAAAAAGCATTTAAAATCGGTAATTTTACTACTTTTAATATACTATCGGTGGTATTTGCAAAACTTCGCATACAAATATAAAAGCCGACTGAACATTCATAAATATTAACTCCTATAACAGCCATCATGTAAATACTTAATGTATAATCATCGAAAAGTGCTGCAGCTATAGGCAACATAAAATATCCGCCATTTGCCGTACCTGCAGACAAAGCTATAATATTACGGGTATGATCTTGCCAAAATTTACCAAAAAAATAATAAGAAAAAAGCGATAAGAGTGTTGCAATTACAAATGTTACGACCGTAACGCTTAATGCCGAAAGTGTTAAGGTTGTACTAGCAGGTATCGTAAAAAATACTATAGGTGATATAAAATAGAATAGTAAAGAAGAGATACTATCTCTTTCAACATTTGAATATTTACCTGCTAAGAATCCTATTACTACACTTAATAATACCGAAACGGTTTTAAAAAAAACTATACTAAAGATTATCATGTAATGAGCTAAAGATATAATTACTTATAATATATGAGGTTTTATTTTTTTCACTAAATTTTGTAAAGATTTTTATTTTATTAACTTTTAATTGAAATATAATAAATATTATGGTATTTAAGATTTGTTGTTTAATATTATATATTTATGCAAAATCTATTACCCTTATTAATTATATTTTTTTGTTTAAATACCTATTCTAATCCTATGTCGCTTGGTCTTGAATTAAATAAAACTACCAATATAGATTTAACAAAAAAATACAAAATCATCAATAAAGAACCTAATTATTGGCAAGGATATAATTATTATATAGAATCAAATGAAAAAACTATATCTAAAGCTTTAGTAATATGTAATGATTTTAATATAATAGAAGCCGTTATCTTAACTATAGATAAAAATAAGTTTGAAGAGTTTTATAACATTTTAAAAGATAAATATAGTTTAGAAGAAGAAAATGATAAAGTGGTTACTTTCAAGGATGGTGAATGTTTAATCATACTTGAATCTTCTGAATTAAATACCGAAATGGAACTTGTATATATAACAAACGGTTTTTATAAAGAATTTTTAAATAAGCTAGATAAAGAAGAAAAATTAGAGCAGGAACAGATGAAGAGATTGCTGTAGTACTGTCATTGTTGCATGGACCGGTTTTCCGTCATTGCGAGGAAGCATTGTTGCATGGGTCATTTTATGTCATTCCCGCGTAGGCGGGGGCTTGTTGCATGGCTCTTATGTCATTCCCGCGAAAGCGGGAATCCAGAAAAAAAGGTATAAATACAACAAATTTTTGAAATTAAAAGCTCGATTTATCTTGCTTTATGCTGGATTCCCGCCTACGCGGGAATGACATAGTTAGCCACTTCGGAAATTATAGGCATTCGTAAATTATATTTTTTTATCAAATCCAAAACTAATTTTAATGCTTCTCTTCCCTCTACTAACTCTTTATATTCCCGTAAAAAATTTTTTTTATCGCTACTAATTCCAAGCTCATAACCGAATTTTGTATTGCGTGAGCCTAAAGAATAGCAAGTAAGGACTAAATCGCCTATTACTCCCGCCTCTAATAATAGACTTGTTGCATAACTTGCTTCTAAGGGTAATTTGTGCGTCGAGCCTAGACTTGCATCCCCACGTACTAAAGTGTACACTGCGGTGCGAGGTGAAGTGTCTCCTACAAATTCATCCTTAATAGCTGCGTTATCCAATAAGTCTAATATATCTGCTCTCTCTTGCATACCACCTAAAGCTTTCGATAAAATAGCAATTTCTTTTAAGGCAGCTACTATAAGCGTTGCTCTTGCATTTTCGCCCTGCTCTTTTGCTAAATCAATCCCGCTTTTAATAGCAAAGATATTTTTCAACGCTCCTGCTACTTGTAAGGTCACAATATCGCTTGTCACATTAGTAGTAAAATTTTTTGAACCTAGATTATAAGCTATCTTATTTGCTATATCTATATCTAAACTTGCAATACTTGCCGAAGTCGGCAAATTTTTAGCTAGTTCTTTCGCTAGATTCAGACCTACAAAAAACGCTGTAGTGCTATGCGGTAATAGAGTTTTAACCTATCTGAAAATAATTCGGTAGGGTTACGAGCAAAGCCTTTTGTTGCGATTAGAATAGTATTGTCTTTAGAAATGCCGTGAGTTTTTAATAATTTTATTGAGTCATCAAAAGCGTAAGACGGCACTGCAATAATAATTAGTTCAAAATCCTTAATTACACTTAAGTTTGTGGTAGCCTGTAAATGAGCAGGTAATTTAATATCTCCTAAATATTTTATGTTAGTTTTTTTATGTAAAATTTCTTTTGCTATTTTCTCGTCACGTAAAAATAAAGTAACGTTATTACAGTTTTGTGCTGCTAAAGAAGCAAGACTAGTACCAAAACTCCCTCCTCCATAAACCGCAATATTTTTAAATTTATTCATGTTTTTATTTTGTGTTGATCAGAAAACATCATTGTGAGAAGAATTACATAGTAATTCGACGAAGCAATCCAGTAAAAAATGCTAATTTATAGCATTTTTTTATTATTTTTACTGGATTGCCACGTCGCTTCGCTCCTCGCAATGACGATTCTACTACTCTACAGCTTTCTCAAGATTTACTATTATGACAGGAGATTTATTAATTTCCTGTTTCAAGGTTTTACGGATTGTTCCTTTTATTGCTTCGATTACTTGTTCATCCGACAATGCTTTTTTAGCCTGTTTATTTTGAATGGTAACAAGTTCTTTAATGTTGTTTTTAATGAGGTTAACTAATGCCATATCCTCTTTCGGATCAAGCAACCCCGGCATAGACAGCATTGGGTTTGCAGCAAGCAGCCCTTTTTTATTAATTACTACTGATGCTACCACGATACCCGACTCACGCATATGTCTTCTAACTTTGAAAATCGGAGATTCTACAGGGAGTAAATAATTACCGTCTACAGCTAAATAGCCGTTTTCTACCTTTGAAATTACTTTCGCATTATTAGGTTCAAGCAACACTACGCTACCGTTTTCAACCTCTACTGCCTGTTTTATGCCGTTTTTCTTAGCAAGCTTAACATGTTCATGAATATGTACAGGCTCACCGTGAACAGGTATACAAATATTCGGTCTAATTAGAGAATACATTTTTTGTAGCTCGTCAATCGATGGGTGTCCTGAAACATGTACAAAATGATCACGTTCAGTAATAACTTCTACACCAGCTTTAACAAATATATTAAATAGCCTGAATATTTTCTTTTCATTACCCGGAATAATTTTTGAAGAAAAAATCATTGTATCCTTAGGAGCAAGCTTTATAGATTGGTGAGAATTACTAGCCAATTTTGCGGTTGCTGCCATAGGCTCGCCTTGACAACCGGTAGCAATTACTAATAATTCTTCTCTTCTAAATCTACTAACGTCACGTTCACTAATTAGAGGAGCAATATCTTTGAAATAGCCGCTTTCTTGAGCAGCAAGCATCATACGATGCAAACTTCTACCGGTTAAAACTACTTTTCTACCGGCCAGCCCTGCAGCATGAATTATTGTATCAAGCCGCGCTAAATTAGAAGCAAAGGTTGAAACTACTACCATTTGATGGCAGCCGGCTATGATATCTACTAAACTTTTTCTAACATCTCCCTCAGAACCTGAGCTTCCTTTATTAAATACGTTAGTTGAATCACAAACAAGCGCAAGAACCCCTTCATCTCCATAAGATTTTAGAAGCTCCTCATCAGCTTTTTTACCGAGTACCGGGTCATTATCAAATTTCCAATCTCCCGTATGTAAAATATTACCTGCATCCGTACGAATCATAACTGCTTGCATTTCAGGAGCCGAGTGAGTGAGCGACACCATTTCTAAAGAAAAAGGCTCTAGATTTATTTTACTACTCAGTTTTACTTCGTGAATTTTTATATTTTTAGAAAAATCATATTCATTTAAACGAATCTTTAAAAAATTTGCTGTGAAAGTAGTAGTATAAATATGACATTTAAGGCTATTCCATAAATATTGGACACCGCCTAAATGATCCTCGTGAGCATGAGTTAAAATCAGACCTACTATATCTTTTTTATATTTCTCTATAAAGCTACTATCGGCAATTATCATATCAACACCAGGTAAGTAGTCATCGGCAAAACCGCTACCACAATCAATCATTAACCATTTACCTTTATAATGGTAAAGATTAAGATTCATACCTATTTCATTAGATCCTCCTAGCGGTACAAATAGCAGATCATTTTTATGATTTTTGATGTTGAATGATGACATAATTTAACTTAATATTTATTTTATTACTTTATTCTTATAACTTATTATTAGTTAAGCGTCTATATATTAAAAAAGAAATTCATATAATGAATATAAATAAAATAGCATTGATTTATAACCAAAATTCTAAACATCTAGATATTATAGAGGAAATAAAAAAACTCTATAATTATTGTAAAATAGAGGAAGCAGAAGTAATTATCGTAATAGGCGGCGATGGAGAATTACTACATAATATTCACCGCTATATGAATCTTAATATCCCTTTTTATGGAGTTAATTTAGGAAGTCTCGGCTTTTTAATGAATCCTTTAGATACCAAGAATTTATTACAAAATATACATGAAAGTACAGTTTCTATTCTAAATCCTCTTCTTATACAAGCTGAAGATATAAGCGGTCAAATATATACCGCACTTGCTATTAACGAAGTATCGATATTTCGTAAAACTAATCAAGCTGCTAAATTTAGAATAGACGTAAACGGAATAGAGAGGATGAGCGAATTAGTAGCAGACGGAGCTTTAGTTGCAACGCCTGCCGGAAGTAGTGCTTACAATTTATCTGCCGGCGGTCCTATTTTACCGCTTGAATCAAATATGCTATGCCTAACCCCTATCTGCTCTTTTAGACCTCGTAGATGGCACGGTGCTTTACTACTTTCATCTGCTACAATTAAATTTGAAATACTTAATACAAATAAACGACCGGTAAATGCTACTGCCGACTTTCAGGAGTTTAATAATATCACGAATGTTACCGTTAAATCTACTAAGGATAAACCTATCAAACTGCTTTTTAATAAAAACCATACGCTGGAAGATAGAATTATTAAAGAGCAATTCGGTGGATAGGCATTGCTAACTAAAGAGAGATAATAATAAAAAGCTCGATGTCATCCCGGATTTATTCACGGGATCCAGTTAAAAATATCAATAATATTGATATTTTTAGTTATTTTTCTGGATACCGTGGACAAGCCACGGTATGACACACCTCTCTTTAGTTAGCAATGCTGGAGGATAATTATTAAAAAATATTAATAATTTTTTGACTAAGAATTAAATTAATGTATGATGCCTTGTTAAAAATAACTAGGCATTATATATGAAATCAAAAAAGTCTTCTATTAACTTTTCTGAAAATAACCATATTTTATGGTTACCGCTTGAAACTCGCAATATTACCTTAAATACAGCTATAGAATTATATTCAACAATAGTTAGAAGTTTTGACATAAAAAAAGATTATTTCAAAACTATTGAAGAAATAAAAAACTCAAAATTAGCTTCAGAATTTGCTAATTTAGCAATTAAGAGGATAAAAGAAATAAAAACCCCAAAAAAGCTATTGGAATGTGTATTAAAAAATTACAGTTACGAAAAACTTAAAAATCATGAGTTATTTAAAGATTATGAGATTAGTGAATATAATTCTTTAATTAATAAAAGTTCTAAAGTAGAAATATTTTTTGAATACAAACCTAGCTCTAATTCTTCTAACCCTATTGCTAAAATTATCAATAAATTTATCGCTAAGAAAAATATTTTTCGTTTAGCAGTAATAGAAAAGAATATTTCATTAATGGAAGAAGTAGCTACAGATATCTAAATTTTATTGCAGAAATTCTATTATTTGTAAAATCTGAATTTCAACCTGATATTATTAAACAATTAGCAAATATAGAAGATTTTGCTATTTTAAGCTCTTTTTCTGAAATATTGCTTACTACCAAAAAATATGATGAAATAATAAAATTACTTGAACCACGACTAGCAAAGCTAGTAAATAATGAGCAAAAACAGGAAAGTAAAGTCATCTATTTTTGCCGTTATAATCTATCGGCAGCCTATAATAATACAGGAAAATTGTCATTAGCCGAAGAGCAATTATTACGCATTTTAAAGGATCGACCAAACGATAGCGATTCAATTTATAGCTTATTTAATATTTATTTACTTAACGGAAGAGGAACAGAAGCAAAAAATTTAATAACAAATGCTCCCAAAGATATAAAAATTTTGACAGAAATGAGTTTTAATTTAGCTGAAATTGCTGAAACTAAATTAAATCTAATTAACCAAGAAAATTTATCTAAAGATAGTAAAGAACAGTTTCAATGTTTTCAATATATTGCCAAATACAATAAATATTCTGCCCCTGAGAAAATTTTGAATGAAGAAAACCTAAAGGATGAGTTAATCGAAATTAGCGACTCTATTGGTAGTTCTATATTACTATCTACAACAGCCTTATGGAAGTGTTGAGAGATAA
>NZ_JWSW01000041.1:0-9818 GCF_000828125.2 Rickettsia asembonensis
TTATCTCTCAACACTTCCATTATCGAACATCATAAATCCGGCGGTATGTATTGTTGGTCCTAAAGCATATGAAGTAAAGTTTCTTAAATTAGCTTCAAAGTTAGCATTAATAATACAATCTTCAGTAGTATTAAAACCTATAAAAGCCGATATATTTGAATCTTTTATTATATTTCCGATAACATCGTATAGCTCGCCGAAAATAGAAATCGTATTATTTGAGAATATTTCAAAACTATCATTAAATATAAAGCTTATTTTGTGGCCATCTTTTATTATAGAGTTAATAGTATGTTTAGCTTCTTCCGGACATTTTCTCATTAAAATTCTTGCCCAGTTATAAATTCTATAATTTGCGTTGTCTTCACATTCTTCAAAATCTATAAGGGTATTAGTAATATTATCTTTCATAAATGCATGATAGGGTACAGAAGTAAATAGCTTGTTGCCAATATTAAACAAATAAGCTAAAGGGAAGTTAGGTTGATAACTTCCGAGTGACCTGAGCGGAGTAGCGATACATTCAAATTGTGGCATGATTAACCTTTATTTATGTTCAAAATAGTAATCATTAATAAAAATTAATAAATTAATATTTTTTATATATTAAGCTTTAATTGTATGTACGGAATATTTAGATATGTAAGTATCGCAAGTTAATATGGTTAAACCTTCTACTATTGCTTGGGCTATCAATAGTCTATCAAATGGATCTTTATGATATAAAGGTAAATTTGCAATATAAGTGCTATGTGCTATAGAAATCGGTAATTTTTGAAATTCATTAGCCTCAATTACTTAAAAAAATCCATAAAATCATCGGGTAGATCATCAAAATCCTCTTTTACAACAACTTTACCTTCCCAATAACCGGCTTTACGTTTTTTAATAATTTTTCGTATTAGTATAGATAAATAACTATAAGTTTTAATAACTAGTATTTTAATTCTCTTAAATTTTTTTCAATTATATGTTACTCACTTTTTAAAACACAAGTTAATAATTTAACTCCTATCTGTTAAAAACGCTTGACTACGTTATATTCCTATAATATCCTATAAATTACCATAAAATCCCAAATTAACCCAAATTATACCAATGAATGTATTTTTATCTAAGTATGTAAATAGCATTGATAAAAAGAGTAGGGTGTCAGTGCCGGCGAATTACCGTGCGGTATTAGGGAAAGAATTATTTAACGGTGTAATTGCTTATCCGTCAATTAGGAATAATTGTATAGAGGCGTGCGGTATTTCGCATATTGAGAAATTAAGACAGATGATTGAAACTCTTGATCCTTATTCCGAGGAGCGTGATGCCTTTGAGACTATGATATTCGGGGAAGCCGTGCAGCTTTCGTTTGATGGAGAGGGAAGAGTTATATTACCGCAATCTTTAATGAAGCATGCAGGCATCGAAGAGCAGGCATGTTTTGTAGGCAAGGGAGTGATTTTTGAGATTTGGCAGCCTCAGAATTTTGAGAAATATTTAAATTCCGCTCAAAAAATCGCTCATGAAAAGCGGTTAACTCTAAGGAATGCGAATTGATGCCGCAATCTCATATACCGGTAATGCTAAATGAAATGCTGGCAAATTTAGCTCCAAAAGATGGTGAGTTTTATTTAGATTGTACGTTCGGAGCAGGAGGATATAGCAAAGCAATATTAGAAAGCTGTGACTGTTGTATCACAGCTTTGGATCGTGATCCGAATGTGATTAAAAGAGCCGAAGAAATTAAGCAAAATTACGGTGAGAGATTTGATTTTATAGAAACGAATTTTGCGGATAGTTTTGCCAAGCTTAAGGAAAAAAAATTTGATGGGGTAGTGCTGGATTTAGGCGTTTCATCAATGCAGTTAGATATAGCAGATAGAGGATTTTCGTTTTTACATGATGGATCGCTTGATATGCGTATGAGTGGGCAGGGTCTTAGTGCCGAGGAGTTTGTAAATACGGCAGAAGAAAAAGAGCTTGCCGATGTAATTTATAAATACGGTGATGAGAGCTTTTCACGAAGAATTGCTAAGAGAATTGTAGAATATAGAAAAACGGCGAGAATTGATAGTACCGGTAAGCTAGCTGAGATTGTTAGAAGTAGTATAGGATTTAGAAAAGGCAAAATTGATCCTGCTACTAAAACCTTTCAAGCTATTAGGATTTATATAAACGATGAACTTAGAGAGTTAGAAAGATTTTTAGAAAATGTGCAGAATATATTAAAGAAAGACGGACGTTTAGTTGTGGTGTCTTTTCACTCTTTAGAAGACAGGATAGTTAAGAATTTCTTTAAAGAAAATTCAGAAAAGCCGGTAGCAAGGTCAAAATATGCTAAAGACTATATAGCAATTGATCCAGATAAATGGCTTAAGATTATTACTAATAAAGCTCTAGCACCGTCAGATAAAGAAGTAAGGATAAATATTAGAGCAAGGTCGGCAAAACTTCGAGCCGCAAAAAAGATACTATAGCCTATGTCATTGTTGCATGGCTTGATTTATGTCATTCCTAGCTCAGCATTGTTGCGTGGATACCCAAATCGTCATTGCGAGGAAAAACTGTAAGTTTTGACGAAGCAAGGAAGAAAAAATTCTGATTTACAGAATTTTTTTATTATTTTTCTGGATTGCCACGTCGCTTCGCTCCTCGCAATGACGATTTGGGTATCCATGCAACAATGCCTTCCCGCGAAGGCGGGAATCCAGTTCTTTGTCATACCACGACTTGATCGCGGTATCTAATTTATTATTTTTAGATCCCGTGGTCAAGCCATGGGATGACAGAAGTGAAATTGATCCAGGCGGGAATGATATCGAATGCTTTTAAAAAATTGTCTAAGTATTATAGGAAATACAAGAGTAATTTAGTTATGACTATAAGAAAGTTTCACTATTTAACATTATTGATAACAATTATAGCAATATGTAGTTTGTTTAGTATAAAAGAGCGAGTCTCAACTCTTGATTATCAATTAAGTAGCGTTGTAAAACAGATAAATAGTGAGAATAATAATATTCATATTTTAAAAGCAGAGCAAGCTTATCTACTTTTTCCGGCTAGATTGGAAAAACTTGCGGCAGCTTATTTAAAATTAGAAACAGTTAAATCTTATCAAATGATAAAAGATCCGTTAGGGCCAAATATCGATCAAAATATTAAATTTAATCATAATATTAGTATTTCAAAGAGTAGTAAATGGCGTTACAAAAGAATTACGAATAATAAGTATATACAAACTGTTTCGAGTAGAGTGAAGGATACTCGATGAACTTCAAAAATTGGCTACGTCGTCCTATAAGTACTCCGGTGCTCACGTATTATTATTATTATACGCTCCGCTCCTCGTCTTATGGACTCCTTGCTCTTTTTGAAGTTGATCTTCGTATCTTAGTAGGATTGTTGCATGGCTTTTATAAACGTCATTATAAATAATATATGAAACAAATTTTGGAAAAATGGAAACCAGCAATTAAAAGTTTGATAATTTGGAATGTTTGTAGTAAAAATACAAAAATCCGATTGTTAATGGTTATTTGTGGTTTTTCTTTTCTTTTTTGCACTTTATCTTACAGATTGATAATCGTTGCTACGAATGTTTACGATAAAAATATTAATTCCTTTAAAAAAAATCATCAATTTAGAAAAGAAATAGTTGACCGAAACGGTAATTTATTAGCAGTTAACCTACCTTCTGCCTCATTATTCGCTAATCCACAAATAGTTCTCGATCCTGAAACTTCCGTAAAAAAACTAGCAGAAATTCTACCTGATATTAATAAAGCTAAATTACTTGCGGAACTTAAGTCAAATAAAAGCTTTATATGGGTAAAAAGGGATTTATTACCTAGTCAGCAGGAAAAAATAACTAGCCTTGGTTTACTTGGTTTTGAATTTGAAGAAGAGCAGAAACGAATTTATACATTTTCTAATTTATTGTCGCATGTTATCGGTTATGTAGGTAGAGATTCGGTAGGGCTTAGTGGTTTAGAACTCGCTTACGATAAATATTTAACTAATTCCGATTATGAATTAAACGAACCAAAGAATCGGAAAGAACCACTTCAATTATCTATTGATATCAGATTACAAAGTATTTTAAGTGAAGAGATTGATAAAACTTTAAAGCAATTTAAGGCCATAGGAGCAGTAGGCATTATTGCTGATCCAAATAATGGTGAGATTTTAGCATTAGTAAATAAGCCTGATTTCGATCCTCATCATCCGAGTTTAGCCAAACCGGAAGAGCTGTTTAATATAGCAAGTCTCGGCATTTATGAAATGGGTTCGGTGTTTAAGGCATTAACTATGGCAGTCGGTTTTGATACCGGTGCAATAAATATGAATGATGCTTATGATATAAGCTATATGAAAGTAGGAGGATTCCAGCTTAAGGATTATACACCAAGGCAAGGGTGGCATAGTGTACCTGAGATTTTTCTATATTCTTCAAATATCGGCACAAGTCAAATTATGCTTGAAATTGGTAAAAGCAATTTTAAAAAATACCTAAAGAAATTAGGGCTATTAGATCAGTTACAAATAGAATTACCTGAACGAGGTACTCCGTTATTTCCTTCCGAGAAAAGATGGAATGAGTTAACTAGTGTTACTATGTCGTATGGCTACGGCATTTCGATTAGCCCTTTGCATTTTGTTAGAGCAATGTTACCGGTCGTTAATGGCGGTACTTTACATGACCTTACTTTATTAAAAAGAAAGGATGAAAAAGTAATAGGTACAAAAGTTTTTAGTGAAAATACTTCTACCCAAATGAAGAAATTATTTAGATCGGTAGTAAAAGAAGGTAACGGTAAAAGAGCAGAGGTCAAAGGCTATCTTATCGGCGGTAAGACTGGTACGGCAGAAAAGCTTTCACAAGGTGCAGGGGGAAAAAAGAAATATCTAAAAAATAGTAGAGCTTCATCGTTTTTAGGAGTGCTACCTGCATCTAACCCGCAATACGTTATTTTTATTAGATTTGATGAGCCGAAACCGACTAAAGAAAGCTTTGGCTTTGCAACGGCAAGCTGGACGGCTGCCCCTACTGCCGGTAGAGTTTTTGAGCGTATGATATCTTTATATGGTTTAGAGCCGATAGAACAAAGTGAAGAAGAAAGTTAAAAATTAAAAATATTACTTAATAACTATAGATTTTGTAATTGCGAGGAGGCATTGTTGCATGGATACTGATGTCATTCCCGCTTTCGCGGGAATGACATAAAACGGTCTGTACAACAAAGCCTAATTTCCCTCGCAATGACGAGTATATAAGCTAGGAGGTTTTTATGTCAAAAAATAAAAATATAACAGATAAACCTAATATACCTATCACACGGCTTAAGTCTTTTGATCCTACGATAACAAGAAATAATACTATATCAAAACAGCAATTTTTCTCCACTACAATTTCTGATGAACAACAAGAATTAGAGCTTAGCGGTGATGATAAAAGATGTAATCCTAGTTGTTGTGAGTTATTATAGAGTCCATATTCATTTTTTAAAACTGTACAAAATGGAAAATTAATTTATATTTTGTATACAGGTGTCATCTAGTTCGCTTGACCGGCGTTGTTGTATGGATAGACAAAACCACTCGATGTCATTCCCACGTAGGCGGGAATCCATTACTTTAAAGATTTTTAAAAGCTCGATTTATCTCGCTTTATGCTGGATTACCGTTTTCACGGGAATGACATCGAACATTCTTCTCGATTCGTGCAACAACGTCTATCAAGTTAGCTGGATGACAGTTGCAAAACACATAACAAAAAATTATTCATGTTAAAGATAAAACAGGAAATATATAAAAATAGTTTACAAATAATATTAAAATTGCTGTTTGCTTTGCTATGTTTTTTTATAATATTATTTCCGTTAGTGAGTTATAAAATAAATATTCAAAGCAGAATTTTTCCAGCGATGGAAATTATATTTATTTATTATTTTATGTCTTTATATTCCTTAAATATTTTTAGCATATTTTTTCTCGGTTTATTTATAGATCAAGTAAGCGGTATGCCTATCGGTACAAATTCGTTAGTTTTTTTGTCGGCATATATAATATATAAAATCTCTTCAAAATTTTTTATAGCTAAAAACTATTTGATAAATTTTGTTGTTTTCTGTGTTTATTGCTTATTTATATTGAATTTTAAATATTTACTAATAACAATCAAGAAACTAGAAGCAGACGGATATTTAATAATTTTCTTTCAATTTTTAACAACTATATTTTCTTATAATATAGTTCGTCTTATAATTGACTCTCCTATGAATTACTTTAAAAAGTATGCTAAATAAAAAAATACTACATGGTGAGTTAATTTCACGAAGGGCCTTTGTAATCGGATTAGGTAAACTCGGATTTTTATCACTGCTTGGAATAAGAATGTTTTATTTACAGCTTATTAAAAGTGAAGAATATAAGATTTTATCGGATAAGAATCGTATTAATTTCGTTGTACTTCCGCCGACTAGAGGAAGAATTTACGATTTAGACGGCAATATTTTAGCTACTAATAAACCATGTTATCAGCTAATAATAGATAGGAGCGTTAATAATAATTATCGGGATGAATTAGAAATAATTAGTAATATTCTAAATTTATCTCCGGAAAAATATAATTATATTAAGCAAAAAATTAAAAAATCTAGTCGCCACACTCCTTTAATAATACTTGATCAGCTTGATTGGCAGCAAGTATCAATGATTGAGGAACAAAAGCATAAACTAGCTTCAATATTTATCGATATAGGATATTTAAGGTTTTATCCTTTTTCAAGCACTACTTCTCATTTAATCGGTTATCTAGGTCAAATAAATGAACACGAGAAGCAAGAGTTAAATATACATAGCTTAAGCGATTTTAATATTGGTAAATCCGGTATCGAAAAATATTACGATAATAAATTACGAGGAGAATTCGGTTATAAAAAAGTTGAAGTAAATGCTTATGGTAAGCAGGTAAGAGAAATAGCAGGAATCCCTACTAAATCAGGTGAAGACATGTATTTAAATATCGATGCTTCTCTTCAGCAAAATATCCAGCAATATTTAAATCCTAAAGGTTCTTCGGCAATAGTTATGGATACTAGAACCGGAAACATACTAATTTGTGCTTCCACACCGGGTTTTGAATCAAATAATTTCAGTAAATTATTGGAAAATTATTGGCAAAGTTTAATGAGCAATCCTTATAAGCCTTTAATTAATAAGGTAATACAAAGCTCGTATCCACCAGGTTCGGTTTTTAAAATAATTACCGTACTTGCAGCTCTTGAAGCAGGTATTAATCCTAATAAAATCGTTTTTTGTGACGGTAGTTCTGCTCTTGGTGCTAATAGCTTTAGATGTTGGAATCATAGCGGACACGGGACGGTAGATATGATGTCTGCTTTAAAGTATTCTTGCAATATTTATATGTATGAGTTAGCCAGAATAGTAGGTCCGGATAAAATTCTTGAAGTCGCAAGAGAATTTGGTCTCGGCTCAAAGACCGGTATTGATTTAGCTCCTGAAAGTAGTGGATTTGTACCGTCAAAAGAGTGGAAAAAGAAAAAATTAAAGCTTCCTTGGTCAATAGGTGATAGTTTTAATTTAGCAATCGGGCAAGGATTTTTAGGAGTAACGCCGATGCAGCTTGCAAGATTTATTACGGCTATTGCAAGTAACGGTAAACTATATACGCCTAGAATATTAAAAAATGATCCGGAATTTTATAATGTCAATATTAAGCCTGAAAATATCAAAATTATACAAGAAAGTTTGTATAATACCGTTAATGTTGCGGGAGGTACGGCGTATTATAATAGAATTTTAGGTGAAAATAGGCAGCTTGCCGGTAAAACCGGTACTTCCCAAGTACAAGGCAAACTAAATGCTAAAGACGATTTAAGCCGTGACTCTATTGCCTGGGAGAGGCGTAATCATGCCTTGTTCTTAGGCTTCGCTCCTTATCACGATCCTCGTTACTCCGTTACCGTTTTTGTTGACCATGGAGGAGGCGGTAGTAAAGCCGCCGCCCCCATAGCTCGTAAAATCATGTCAGACGTGTTGGATAAGTATACTCGCTGAATTTGAAAATTGTATGTACGCTGCGGTTAAAAGCTTCAAAACTGATTCCTCTTTTCCAAATTGAGTTTCGTATACCTACTCTTCATTTATTAGATGTACATTTATAAGTTTGTAGTTTGTGTCATAGTGTGTTATCATGTGTTATTAATTTAAATATAGGTATAGGTCAAAAGATGGCAAGACTTAATTTAAGTATTCCTGATGAACTAAATAATAGTTTAGCATGGTCAGCAAAAAACTTAGACAGATCAAAAGGATATATAGTACGTAAAGCAATTGAGTATTATCTACAGGAAATGCAAGAAGATATGGAAGATACTAAAATTGCTTTACAAAGAATTAATGCCCCTGATTTTAAAACTTATACTAGTGATGAAGTTAGGGAATGGTTAAAAAAGAAAAATGTTTAGGTTCTGTGAAGAAAAATTAAATTATTTATATTTTTAGATATTTTTTAGCGAAAATTAATAAGATTTTTGTAGGAATAGTTACTCATATTTTAAAAAATCTGATAATTTGCAGCAAAAAATAGCAAAAATAGATTAATTTAATTTTCCTTCACAGAGCCTAAAGTCATATGGGAAAATAAGGCACGTACAGAATTAGCTGAATTGCCTTACCCTTTAAAAATACTTGATAAAGTAGAATTATACCTTGCTCAAAATCCTATAATACTCGGTAAACCTTTAAAAGGAGAGTACAAACATTTATATAGATACAGGTTTGGAAATTATATTTATAGTGTATCTATTGAAAAATCAATAATAACTGTTATAAAAATCGGTCATAGGGCTAATATATATTAATAGCTACTAACTTTAGATAATTCAAACTACTCCTTACTATAACCCCCAATATTCAATTCCTGTTTTTGTTGACCATGGAGGCGACGGAAGCACGGATGCTGCACCTGTCGCTCGTAAAATCATGTCGGACGTGCTGGATAAATATTTATAATTCATTGAAAATTTAAGTTGATTTTTACCATAATTTATTTAAAAATACTTAAAATTAAATTAGGTTAAAATATGCTAGAAGAATTAACGCAAGAAGAAGAAATAGATTTATTTTTGAAATCTTATAAAGGAAGAGGTAATTTATTTGAAAAAGGATTAATGGATTTATTTTTAAAATCGTATAAAGAAAAATATAATTTAGCTGAAGAAGAATTAAAAAAGTCATTTTTAGAACTATATAAAGAAAAGCACAGTTTATCTGAAGCAGGATTAAAAGAGTCATTTTTAAAATTATATCCGGAAAAATACTATTTATCTGAAAAAGAATTACTAGAATTTAGAGATTACTGTGATAAAAAAGTAGAAAGAATAGTGGTATCGGCTGCTGAGTATGATTTGTTGCCTGTAATAAAGTATTTTATTGAAAATGGAGGGAATCCATATTTTTTTGTAATAAAAAATTATGATGAAGTCTCTAATATACTTAACGTTGCTGCAACAAAAGGATCTTTAGATATTATAAATTACTTACTTGATAATAATATTTTTACCGTAGATCAAAGAGCTACTGAAAACAGTCAAACCCCTTTTTATTCAGCCGTTGAATGGAATAATATTGAGACTGCAAAGTTTTTATTAGAAAGAGGTGCAGAGGTTAATGCTAAATTTAATCATATAGGTAGCAGGGAAACAACAGCTTTGACTTATATTTTTGCACTTAATAATCGTGTGGAAATGGCTAAATTGTGTCTTAAGCATTGATGTATACCTGATAAAGGGGAGTGTTGA
>NZ_JWSW01000042.1:0-9572 GCF_000828125.2 Rickettsia asembonensis
TTATCTCTCAACACTTCCATAAACGAATCGTGACTGTTCATTGTCACCTAGTTCGTTTGACCAGCGTTGTTGCATGGCTCAAGAAAACTGCTAGGTGTCATTCCTGCGGAAGCAGGAATCCAGCATAAAGTCAGATAACCTAAGCTTTTAATTTCAAAAATTTGCTGTATTTATACTTTTTTTTGGATTCCTGCTTTCACAGGAATGACCTAGTCACAGCGAATCTTACAAAAATTGAAACTGTATTTGTTAAGTTAAGACAGAGTTATTTAAAGCTCGGTTTAGAATTACCTAAACCGAGAAATAAATTACTACTTACCTAAAAGTGGATATGTAACATTTTTTAAGAATTTTCTTTTAATATAAGTATATACTAAAAATGTCAGTATGGTACTTGGAACATAGCGAATTATCGTAGGTAAATATCTTATTAAGGTCTTAGTTGAGACTAAGTCAGTAAACGGCGTACTTATGCTCTCTACTAACTCTCTACTTTTTGATCTTAAACAATCTAGAGTACGATATCTATTTTTGTATTTTAAATAACATCTAACAGCTTCAATAACCATAGAAGATATAATAGAAATTATTCCACTTTGCATAAGAAAATAAAATTCCATACTATCCGAACAATAACAATAATTAGCAATAATTATTAAAACTAAACCTAGAATATTAAAAAAATAGACAAATGATTTATCATAAGATTTCTCTTCTTGCTTAATGCTACTTTTTAATAATTAATATATTAGAGATTTTAAAATAAAGAAAACCGAATCCAAAATAGATTCAGTTGAATTTAATGATTTTTTATTTCGTATTACTTCTACTTACTACCGAATAAAGAAACAATTTTATTAATTAATGATTCAATATTAATTGCTGATTGAGTATATCTTATCTCTTCATTAGCCGCTAAATTTTCATCATCATTACCAGGTACAATTGAAATATATTTGCCTCCAAGTAACCCGCTGGTGACTACTTGGGCTTTAGAATCTTTAGGTATTTTAACATTATCATTAATATTTAGATATACACTTGCATAAAAGCTATTCGGATCTAAAGTAATTTTCTTTACACTACCTATTTTTATACCTGAGATCATTACGTCGCTTCCAACTGCTATACCCTCTGCACTCTGAAAATTAGCAGTTACCTGATAACCTTTTGAGCTAGTTATAGAACTACCTGTTTTGTAGGCAAAAATCAAAAATAGCAAAGCAATAATTAATACTACAAAGCCGATAATTGTTTCAATAATGTTCTGTTTCATTGTTTTTTATATTTTATTAATTAATTACGGTTGCCATCTACTATATTTAAGATTTAATGTTTTAGACGGCTTTTTAACTATTTTATTATTCTTTTGCCATGGGAAAAGCTGAATATTTTTCGGTATCTCATTTACTAAATGATGTAACCAAGCGTGCCAACTCGGCGGAATTTTTGTAGGTTCATTTACATTCTTATAAATAACAAACCTCCTTGGACGCCCTAAATAATCAATATTACGGCTTTCATAATATTGATTCAAAAATTCATCTTCTCCTACTTTTTTGTGAAAAAAAGTAATAAAAAACTTATCTATCCACGACATTTTAAAATTTCTATAGCAGTTTCTCTTCCTTGCACTGCAAGCTTATCGGCAGCAATATTACCTCTATTATTTGCATGACCTTTTACCCATTTCCAAATAATAGTATGTTTACTCAATTCTGCGTATAATTTTTGCCATAAATCAGCATTTTTAACGGGTTCATTGTTGCTTTTACACCAATTATTTTTTATCCAATTATGAATCCAAGAGGTAATTCCCTGTTGCAAATATTTACTATCGGTATAAATCTCAACATTACAAGATTTTTTTAAAATCCTTAATGCTTCAAGTGCTGCCGTAATTTCCATACGATTATTAGTTGTATCCAACTCATACCCAAATATTTCTTTGCTAGTATCATTAAATTGAAGCAAAGCTCCCCATCCTCCGGGACCGGGATTACCTGCACATGCACCATCAGTATATATAACTACTTTTGAATCCATATATGGGCATTAACTAGGTTTAGGTTTAGAAGAGTTACGAAACTTATCTAACATTATAACATTTGGATTTGGAGATAATAAAGTTTTATAACTTTTATTATTACTTATTTCCTCTTCATGTTGGTGATTTTCTTGTATATTTAACGACTGATTAAAAGTTAGGCTGTAATTATTATTGGAATCAACAAAGCTAATAAGTGCATCAAAAGGTACGTAAATTATTTCTTTAACACCGTCAAAACTTACCGTTAAGGAAAAACCGGTATCATTTACTATTAAATTTTCAAACTGATATTGAAGTACTATTGTTATCTGTTTTGGATATGCCTGTTTAACTTTTGAAGGTAAAATTACCGCAGGGTTATCGGTTCTGTACGATATGTATATTAACTGATCCCAATATAAATTTTCATGCTGAATCTTAGTTAGAATTTTTTTCACAAATTCTAGCATATATTCATTCATAAATTTTTTATATTCAATATTCATATGAAAAAAAATAAAATATACACTCTAAAAATAAAAATAGGTATATGAGTTATGTGGGGTTTTTCTGTTGCCCGGCAAACCCCCAGCCGCGTAGGATTAAGCTGCTAAAGCTGCACCTACGTTACGATTATTATCGTTTGCGTTTCTTTGTTTTGACCCATATGGCAAAAGCCATCGGCGGAATCATCCCGAGTAAAAGCAATCTTTTTATTAGGCACGTCGATCCTATTTCGCCCCCAAAAAATACTCGATGAACTTCAAAAATTGGCTACGTCGTTCTACAAGAGCTGCGGTGCTCACGCATTAAGTATACGCTCCGCTCCTCGCCTTGTGAACTCCTTACTCTTTTTGAAGTTGATCTTCGTATTGTCTACTCTTTATTATATATTTAAACTTTTCTAAATGACGCCGCTAATAAAGATGAATTTAAAGGAGACACGGAACGCAGAACCGCAGCGTACACAAGCGTACGTGAGGATTCGAGTACCGGATCGACGTACAAATTACCTTTAGAAGCAAGTTATTTAGAAAGTTTTGGTGGAGGCGTCGGGTACTGCCCCCGAGTCCGCAACCTCTATTCTAAATTACGTTTATTACTATAGCTATATTAGCACCAAATATTATGCCTTAATTTGATTAAAATGTAAAGGTCAAATAAGAATTCTAGATTTATATTAAAAATGGACTTATAATAAATTTTTAGAATTCTAAATTAAAAACTTAATCATGCTACCAAATCTTGGAATTATTGCAGGCAGAGGTTCATTACCTTACTTAATAACAAGTAACTACACAAAGCAAGGCGGCAAGTGTTATATAGCGGCGATTAAAGACGAAGCTGATATAGATCAAATTAAAGATTTTGAATATAAGATTTTAAAAATCGGTATGATTGGTGAAGCTATAAAATATTTTAAGGATAAGGAGGTAAAAAATATTATTTTTATCGGCGGAATTAATAGACCGAATTTTAAAAATTTATCCGTAGATAAAATAGGCAGTTTATTGCTTTTCAAAATAGTTGGGCAAAAAATTCGAGGAGATGATAATTTGCTAAAAATAGTAGCGGATTTTTTTGAAAGCTATGGTTTTAAAGTAATTTCAAGTAACGAAATATATAAAAATCAACAAGATAACTCCAATATTATAACTGATACCACCCTTACGAATTCAGATAAAAATGATATTGAGCTTGGAGTAAAATTGTTGAATCATTTAAGTTCATTCGATATTGCACAATCGGTTATAGTTGAAAATGGTTACATACTTGGTATAGAGGCTGCTGAAGGGACGGATAATTTAATAGCAAGATGTGCAGATTTACATAAAAATCCTTATGGAGGAGTGCTAGTAAAAATACCGAAATTAGGTCAAGATAATAGACTAGATATGCCAACAATTGGTCCTGATACTATAAAGAATCTTGCTAAATATAATTACAAAGGAGTAGCGATTCAGAAAAATAACGTAATTATAGTCGAAGAAGAATTAACTATAAAACTCGCTAATGAACATAAAATTTTTATAACAAAATGTTAGCAATAGGTATTACCGGTAGCTATGCATCGGGGAAAACTTTTATTTTGGATTCTTTAGCAGAAAAAGGATATAAAACTTTTTGTGCCGATAGATGTATAAAAGAATTATATCAAGATTTGAACGTACAAACTCAAATCTTAAAATTACTCCCTGAACTTGAATCTTTCAATATCGGAAAAATCAGTAATTTAATCTACAATAACGACCTAGCTAGAGAAAAACTACAAAATTTTAGTTACCCATTACTAATAGATAAACTGATTTTATTTAAAAAAGAAAATGCTAATTCCAAGTTTGGCTTTGCCGAAATACCGTTGCTTTATGAAGCTAAATTTGATAAATATTTTGATTTTGTCGTAACAATATACTGCTCTGAAGAAATAAGAATGCAAAGAGCAATAACGAGAACTTCATTTGATATAGAGATTTATAATAAAATCAAAGAAATTCAACTATCACAAGAGAGCAAAATAGCAAAAGCAGATTTTGCTATAAATAGCGGCGTTGATATGTTAGACTTGGAAAAACAAATAGAGAAGCTAATTCTTGTCATTGCGAGGAAATTGTAAGCTTGTTGTATGGTACTTATGTCATTCCCGCGTAGGCATTGTTGCGTAGACCCCCAGTCGTCATTGCGAGAAGAATTACGTAGTAATTCGACGAAGCAATCCAGTTAAAAATTCTGATTTATAGAATTTTTTTAATTATTTTCTGGATTGCCGCATCGCTTCACTCCTCGTAATGACGGTTTTGGTATCCACGCAACAATACCCGCTTGCAATGACGATTTTAAAAGAATAATAAAGGATTGGGAATGTCGAGTTTAAGAGAAATAATTTTAGATACCGAAACTACGGGACTTGACCCACGACAAGGTCACCGAATCGTCGAAATCGGTGCAATTGAGATGGTGAATAAGGTATTAACAGGCAGAAATTTTCATTTTTATATTAATCCTGAGCGAGACATGCCGTTTGAAGCTTATAGAATTCATGGCATATCCGGCGAATCTTTAAAAGACAAACCTCTATTTCATACAATAGCCGATGATTTTTTAGAATTTATTGCAGATAGCAAGCTTGTTATTCATAATGCTCCTTTCGATATTAAGTTTTTAAATCATGAATTATCATTATTAAAGAGAGCCGAAATCAAACTTTTACAACTGTCCAATGCTATAGATACTCTAGTTATGGCCAGAAGTATGTTTCCAGGCTCAAAATATAATCTTGACGCATTATGTAAAAGATTTAAAGTTGATAATTCAGGTAGGCAGCTTCACGGGGCTTTGAAAGATGCGGCATTACTTGCAGAAGTATATGTGGAACTAACGGGTGGTAGACAATCCGTTTTTAAGATGATTGATAAATCTGCCGGAATAAATAATTTAGCAACTAATCAAGTAAATAACAAAACAGAGCAAGCTACTATTGTTATTAAACCTACAAAAGAAGAGCTGCAAAAACATAAAGAGTTCATAAATAAGATTTTAATACCGGCTTAATTAATGTTATTCCCGCGAGGCTTTGTTGCGTGGATCTAAAAATACGTCCGGTGTCATGCCGTGGCTTGACCACGGTATCCAGTTTTTTTATTTTCATGGATTCCATGGTCAAGCCACAGCATGACACTACAGGCTTTTTTAACAACAATCCCCTTAAAACTTACCTATGAAAACAAACTTCCTTGTACTTATAACTTTTATAATACTCATCTCTTTAGGCTTTTGGCAGCTTAGTCGTTTAAAAGAAAAGAAATTATTTTTAGCCTCAATGCAAGCTAATCTTACCTCACCAGCAATTAATTTAGCAGAAATTCAAGACAATTTACCTTATCACAAAGTAAAAATTACCGGTCAATTTTTGCCTAATAAAGACATATATTTATACGGTAGAAGGTCAATGTCGAGTGAAAAAGACGGATATTATTTAGTTACTCCTTTTAAAACTATAGAAGATAAAATTATTTTAGTAGCACGAGGTTGGTTTAGTAATTGCAATAAAAATATTATCATCCAAGCTACAAACGACCAACAACATGAGATTATCGGTGTTACTATGCCGTCTGAAAAAACTCGTAGCTACTTACCTGCTAACGATATAAAAAATAATGTGTGGCTAACTTTAGATTTAAAAGAAGCCTCTCAAACCTTAGAATTAAATCTAGAGAATTTTTATATTATTGCGGAAGGAAAAGATATTAGCAATCTAGATATTTTATTACCTCTTTCAATAAATCATTTAGCAGCAATCAGAAATGACCATTTAGAATATGCCCTAACTTGGTTTGGTCTCGCTATTTCTTTAATAGTGATTTATATTGTTTATAAGCGTAATGTTATTTCTTCGTAGGGCATCTATGTCATTCCCGCGGAAGCGGGAATCCAGTGCTTTAAGACTTTTTAAAAGCTTGATTTATCTCGCTTTACCCTAGATTCCTGCTTTCGCAGGAATGACATAACCGCTATACAATAAAGATTTATAAATGAGCAATCTACAACAACAAGCATCCGATCCTAATTATTCCGTTTGGGTATTGGCTTCAGCCGGTACCGGTAAAACCAAAATCCTAACCGATCGATTTTTACGTCTGTTAATAACAGGTGTAGAACCTACAAATATTTTATGCCTTACTTTTACTAATGCTGCTTCTATAGAGATGCAAGCAAGAATTAATAGTAAACTTAAACATCTTTCTCTTTGTGATGCAGAAAAATTAGAAAATGAACTCTTCTTAATGAGCGGCAATAAGCCGCTACCGCAAGAAATAGAAAACGCAAAAACTTTATACGATAAAATCCTAAATAGCAACGAGCCTTTAAATATCTATACAATTCATGCGTTTTGTCAAAAAATCCTTAACACTTTTCCTTTAGAAGCAGGTATCATACCGGAATTTAAGATTCTTGAAGAAACCAAATTGCAAGATATTTTTCTAAATATCAGAAATGAAATTTACCTAAGCGATGAACATAATGATTTAATTAAAATTTTACTTAACCGCTTTCATGAAATAACATTGCAAGATATTTTTACTGAAATAATCGAGCAGAAAATTAAATTCAAGAAGTTATTTACTCATAAAACTATTCCGAAAGAAATATCTAATAAAAGATTAGCGTTAGGGGAATTAAATAATATTTACGATAAGGTAAAAAACTTATTTGCAGAATATGATTTGGAAATAGAACCGAAAGAAATTTTTTTTACCAAAGACGGAAAAAAACGTAAAAGCCTTTTATCGAAAGAATTAATAAGAAAATATCCTAAATTATTGTTAGAGCTAGAAAAAATCACCTCTGAAATTTACCGATTAGATGAGCTGCGTCGCATAGAGGAGCTAGAATATCATACGAATTTACTTACTAAACTTGCTTATATTATTTTAGAAAAATACGATTCATATAAAGAAGAAAATAATTTACTCGATTACGATGATTTAATTTATTACACCGAGAAATTACTGAATAATAAAACTACACATGAATGGTTGCTACATAAGCTGGAGAGTGAAATAAATCATATTCTTGTCGATGAAGCACAAGACACAAGCCCCCAGCAATGGAATATTATCACCACTTTAATAACAGAGTTTAATGCTGTAGATAAGCCACAAAATGTCATACCAAGGCCCCGCCACGGTATCCAGGAAAAAATAAAGAAAGACTGGATCCCGCGATCGAGTCGCGGGATGACAATTTTCATAGTAGGTGACGATAAACAATCTATCTTCAGTTTTCAAGGAGCTGATCTTCATAATTTCAGCTTAGTGAATGAGCAACTAAAAACAAATCTTACAAATGCTAATAAGAAGTTCAAAAATATCACGCTTGAATGCTCATATAGATCATGTGCAGAGATTTTACAATTTACTCATAATGTTTTGAAAAATATAAAATCTAGTTACCCTGGTTTATTCCTTTCGGATAATCCTTTAATATCCTCGTTTCGTACACATCAAGGCTCTATAGCGGTATGGCCGTTAGTAACCAGTGAAAAACAAGAAGAACTTTTTTGGGCATTACCTGAAGATTATAAAAATTCTAAATCCGCCGCTGATTTACTCATAGAAAAAATCGTAAATTTTATACAAGAGCAAATAGAAAGCAAAGAAATTTTGCCATCTACCGTAAGCAGAATATCTGAAAAAGATTTCATGATATTAGTACGAAAACGAGATGAGTTTAGTAATAATCTGATAAAAGAACTTAGCAAAGCGAAGCTTAAAGTTGAGATAAGCGATAGAATTAACCTTAAAGAAAATCTAACGATAATGGATTTAATCTCGATAGCTAAATTTGTGTTATTATCTGATGATGATTTAAACCTTGCCGGCTTACTAAAATCGCCGATTATCGGTATGAACGAAGAGCAATTATACGAACTTCTTGTAAATAAAACCGATAATAGACCTCTTCGGAAACTCGCTTATAGGGAGGAATTTGAAGGAGACACGGAGCACAGAACCGCATCGTACACAAGCGTACGTGAGGATTCGAGCACCGGTTCGACGTACAAATTACCCCTAGAAGTAGAGTTTCCGAAGAGGTCTAATAGTTTATGGGATAATCTATCTGCCTGTGAAGAAATATACGCTAAGTTAAATTCCCTAATTGAAATTTATAAAATATCTACTGTTGAGAATTTCTTTGATTTAGTGGTGAATAATCTAAATTTACGAGAAATTTACGATGATGATATGATAAATGAGCTATTAACATTAAGCAAAAACTATACAAATGATATAGATAATTCACTGCAAGGATTCATTGCTTGGTTTGAGAATAACGATATCTACATCAAACGTGATATGGAGCATTCAGACAAAATAAGAGTAATGACCGTCCACGGCTCTAAAGGGCTTGAAGCTCCTATCGTTATATTATGCGATTCTACTACTTTGTCGGTAAGTAGCAATAAATTTATTTGGGACGATAAAGGGGAAGTAGACCTCTTTCAAACGTCAGCTAATAAAGAGGAATTTGAAGGAAACACGGCACGCAGCACCGCAGCGTACACTTTAGTACGTGAGGATGCGAGTACCGGATTGACGTATAAATTACCTTTAGAAGCGAGTTATGAAATAGGTCGAATGTTCTTCTCTGCTAATGCTGCGGACACACCCACATTTTTACAAGATCTGAAAGAAGCTGAAAAATTAAAAGACTTACAGGAATATATAAGACTACTCTATGTTGCAATGACAAGAGCTAAAGATCGGCTAATTATATGCGGTTTTAGTAATAAAGCAACCGCTCCTGAAAATTGTTGGTATGAAATAGTCAAACAAACTTTTGATTAACAGCTGCTTTATTAAGTCATTATTCGGCTTTCCAACTCTCCTAAACGTTGCTCGATTCTCTCTATATCTTCTTTTGTAACAGGATTTTTTAATAAAAATGCAATTTCATCTTTTAGCATGTTTATCTCTTTTTCAGTAGAATCTAATACTATATCGTAAATGCTTTTTTTGCCTTGATTTGAGACTTAAATGCTCCC
>NZ_JWSW01000044.1:0-8253 GCF_000828125.2 Rickettsia asembonensis
TTATCTTATCTCTCAACACTTCCCTTTTAGAATTTTTAAAGGATATATCTTATAACTTAATGCTGCTACTATTATTATACTTATAAGTTCTATTATAGATAATTTGAAATTTTGTTTTATAACTTGTTCAGGAGTACAGTTAAATTTGGTTACAAGAATGTCGCCGCAATAAATATATGCAAAATAAAAACATACAGGCCATGCACAATCCATTATAAATAGAGCTATTGCTGTCTTTTTATTAATTATTTTCTTTCCAAATAGGATTATTTTCTAATACTTTTATATCCATATTAGCTTTTTCAAAAGTTTTAAGTAATTTAAGCTTTGCATTAGCAAATTCAGGAGTTTCTTGTAATGCGGTTCTTGCTAATGTTCCTACAACGGCAATAATTGCACCGATACCAAATGCATAACGCCAATTAAAGCCATAAGAAGTAACAATAGTAGCAACCCCTAAAGCTGCGAAAGTTCCTACAGTAGCGAAAACCGTAGCTAAGGCTACAATAGGATATTGTATTGGAGGCTTAGTAAACTCGGTTAAATAAACTTCTGTTCCTATTACCTCTCCGAGGACATACCTTGAACAATTATTATAATAGAAGCTGTTATACCAATTTCATTGTAAGTAGGAAGTAGTGCCATTACTATGCACGAAGTAGCCATCATCATAGTTGTTATAACTACTGTAGTTTTTCGCCCATATGTATCGCCTAAATATCCGAAAACGAGAGCTCCGAGCGGTCTAAAGATAAAAGTAGCACATAAAACTGCTATAGAGTAAAACGAAGTAGCATAAGCATCAGCTTTTGGGAAAAAAGCTCATTAAGAAGTACGGACATATGGACATAAAGCATAAGATCAAAATATTCCAATAAGGTTCCTACAGATAACAACCCTACAGCTTGTTTTTGTTCTTTTGTTAAACTTCTTTGTTCTTTTTCGTAGCCTAGCATAATTCTTGTATAAAAAATTAAATTGTAAAAAGAATTATACTGTTTTGTATAAAAGTCAATAAAGGATTTTATATGTTTAAATAGATTAATAATATTTCCTAATTCTTAATTACAAATTAGAGGAGTATCTAATATATTAGACCAAATTTTATCCCAACCTTTTGCATGAGAAATATTAGGAAAAGTTTGCTTTTTTACACATGGTGAGTTACTTGTTTTTACGTAAAGTTCTGCTATGAAAGGCGGGACTCTTTTGTCATCCATGCCGGAGAGATGTAATTGAGGGATATTATTAACTTGCTTTGCATAATTTATCGGGTTTAACGATTTAACTAAGTAACCACGATAATTATGATATTTATCGAATTTTTTAGTATCTAAATTACCGGCAATCGTTATAATATCTTTAACATTACTATTTTGAGCGGCAATTAATATTGTAAGCCCGCCGCCACCGGAGAAGCCGACTAAGCTAAATTTTTGTCCGTTATTGATAATATTTATGACATTGTTAATTGAATCTACGACTTCCTGTCCCATTCTTTTATCTAACCAATAATCGCTAACGCATTTTGGATTCATTTCTAAAGGAGAATATTGACAAGGTCGTGCTATATAAACAACATTCGGTCTTTTATCGATTGTAGCAAGCTTCAAGAGCATCGGATTAACAGGTGTAGGGTTGTCAGAGTTAACGCCGCCATCTGCAAGATGCCCATCTCCCTCAATATAGAATACGAAAGGTAGGTTATGGTCGGTAATACGCTGATAAGTCGTAAGAGTAAAATCACCACCGTTTACTAGCTGCATCTGAAAGTTATTTTGAGTTGCTATATCTTGCGAATGCTTTACCCTATTAGCTACATCATGAGTGGTAGAACAGCTGGATAGTAAAATAGGTACTAAAAATATTATTACCCAAATAAAATTTTTCATTACTATAAGGGCTTAAAGTTGCTAATAAGTTTTTCTAAATTTTTAGTCATAATAATATCAATTTGTCCTGAAGATTTAAGCTCTTCATCTGTTAATTCTTTTAAACCGCCACTTAAAGTAATTTGAACAATTTTATAATTTCTAGAACGCCAAAACTTTAAATAGGTATCTATATCTTTCATCCAAAACGGTGACCATTCTTGGAAAACAGTTAAGTTTGAAGAACGATCAATTAGTTTTTGGGCTCCATAAACGGCATTTTCTTCAGCACCTTCAATATCCATTTGTAAAACATCGATAGTTCTAATTTCATTTATAGAATCAATACTAACTGCTTCAACCGTTATTAATTGTTCTAAATTTTCATTTTTATCTTCTTCTGATCTGATAATATGAGCTCCACCTACATTTCCTAAAGCTTTTGCTATAAAAGCAACATTAGTATTACTTGAAAAAGCTGCCTTAGGATATAAAGTAACATTTTCTGCATTGTTTAAAAATAAATTTATACGCAAAAACTTTAAGATTTTAGGATTTTGGTTCAAAAATAAAAACTTTTCCGTCGTTACCTATTAATTTGCTTATTAGAGTTGCATGAATACCTATATGTCCTCGCAATACTAGAACCTTATCTTTAGGTTTTAGTATTTGCGATAATGCATTTAGAATATTAATTTTTTGAGATTTCTAAAACGGTATTTCGTCGTCTAAGTCGCTATGGTCAAAGGAATGATTTTTAGCTTCAGGATGTTTATATTCGCTATGCCCTGAATCTTGAGTATGATTATTAGAGTTTTTACTATCTAATAATATTAATTGTGAATTAAAATTTTGTAACACAACTTCCGTAGTATATTTTTCTTGACCTGAATTATCATTCCACTTACGGGTTTGCAATGAACCTTCAATATATAATTTACTACCTTTTGTGACATAGCGTTCTACAACAGATACTAACCCTTCGCTAAATATCACTACTCTATGCCATTCAGTTCGTTCTTTTCGTTCGCTGGTAATGCGATCTTTCCAAGTTTCGGTTGTTGCTAAGGAAAGATTAATGATTTTTTTCCCTTCGCCCGTAGTTCTAATTTCCGGATCACGCCCTACATTACCTATTAATATTACTTTATTTAAACTACCTGCCATAGATTACTACCTATTTTAAAATATTATTATTGCAATAATAAAATAAAAGAGCCTATAATACTACAGGTTTTTTAAAAAATATCTTAAAATTTTTCAGTAAAGGTAATATGAACCAAGAATATATTAAGGTACGCGGTGCTAAAGAGCATAATCTAAAAAATATAAATGTTGATATTCCAAGGAATAAATTTGTTGTTATCACCGGGCTTAGTGGTTCAGGCAAGTCTTCTTTAGCTTTTGATACTATTTATGCAGAAGGTCAAAGGCGATATGTTGAAAGCTTATCTTCATATGCAAGGCAATTCTTGCATTTACAAAATAAACCGAATGTGGAATCTATTTCCGGATTATCGCCTGCTATTGCAATTGACCAAAAAACTACTTCTAAAAATCCTCGTTCTACGGTTGGAACTATAACGGAAATTTACGATTACCTTAGGTTATTATATGCAAGGGTGGGTATTCCTTACTCTCCGGCAACCGGTCTTCCAATACATAGCCAAACGGTTTCTGAGATGGTAGATATAATTAATGAACTACCTAAAGGCACGAAAGTATATTTACTTGCTCCTATTGTTAGAGGACATAAGGGGGAGTTCAAACGTGAAATTATGAATCTGAAAAAGCAAGGCTTTCAGAAATTAATAGTTAACGGTGAAGTTTGTGAAATTGATGATTTACCGAAACTTGATAAAAATAAGAAGCATAATATAGAAGTCATCGTTGATAGAATAGTTCTAGACGAAAGTTTAGGTAATAGGCTTGCAGATAGCTTAGAGAGTTCGTTAAATCTTGCCGAAGGTATTACTTATTTAGAAATTGTAGAATTGCCGCCGGCAGTTAAGACCGAATTTGAAAAAAATCAACGTATTACTTTTTCCGAAAAATATTCTTGTCCGGTATCGGGTTTTCAGCTTACTGAAATAGAACCTCGAATTTTTTCTTTTAACAGTCCTTTTGGAGCATGTCCTAAATGTGAAGGAATAGGTAAGGAGTTTTTCTTTGATGGAGACTTAATTGTTCCGGATCAAAGAATTTCTATTAAAGACGGTGCAATAGTACCTTGGGGTAGCACATCTTCTAAATTTATCCTAGAGACATTAAAGGCTCTTGCCGATCATTATAAATTTTCTATTGAAGTACCTTTTGTAAGTTTATCACAAAATGTTAAGGATATTTTATTTGAAGGTTCAGGAGAAGAGGCAATAAAATTTGAATTTCACGACGGTTCTAAAACGCAAATAATAAAACAACCTTTTGCCGGTATAATACCAAGTTTGCAGGAAAAGGAACGTACTATAGAATCGGTTTTAATTAAAGAAGAACTAGCTAAATTTAAGTCAGAACATAAATGTACTGCCTGCTCAGGGTTTAGATTAAAAGACGAAGCATTATGCGTTAAAATAGTGAATTTTCATATAGGCGAAGTAGCAGGTATGAGTATTGCGGCCTTGCAAAAATGGTTTAGTCACTTAGAAGAAAAATTAAATAAAAAGCAATTATTTATTGCTGAGCGTATACTCAAAGAAATTACTGAGAGATTAAAATTTCTTATGAATGTCGGGCTTGATTATCTAACGTTATCACGAGAAGCAGGTACTTTATCGGGAGGAGAAAGTCAGCGTATCCGTCTTGCATCTCAAATAGGATCAGGGCTTAGTGGTGTTTTATATGTACTTGATGAGCCGTCTATAGGTCTTCATCAACGAGATAATACAAGATTAATCGAAACCCTAAAAAGACTTAGAGATTTGGGTAATACCGTTTTGGTAGTCGAGCATGACGAAGAAACAATGTATGAAGCAGACCATATTATTGATATAGGGCCGGGAGCCGGTATTCACGGCGGTCGTGTTATTGCAGAAGGCAATGCAGAAGAAATAAAGAATTTTGAAGAAAGTATTACAGGTAGGTATCTAAGCGGTCGTCAAACAATCAAAGTGCCGTCTGAAACAAGAGTAGGGCATGATAATAGGTCAATTGAATTACTTGGGGCGGTTTCTAACAATTTAGATAATGTTGATATCAAAATTCCACTTGGTACTTTTACTGCTATAACGGGAGTATCGGGAAGCGGTAAATCAAGCTTGATGATTCATACTCTATATAAAGCGGCTCTAAAGCATTTAGAGCCGACTAGTAAAGTATTTCCCGGCAAATATAGAGAATTAAAAGGACTTGAATATATTGATAAAATTATCGATATTAATCAATCCCCGATAGGTAGAACTCCTCGTTCAAATCCTGCGACTTATACAGGTGCCTTTACCCATATTAGGGATTGGTTTGTGGAATTACCTGAATCAAAAGCTAGAGGGTATAAAGTAGGCAGATTTTCGTTTAACGTTAAAGGCGGTAGATGTGAAGCATGCCAAGGTGACGGGCTAATTAAAATAGAGATGCATTTTCTCCCTGACGTATATGTAAAATGTGATATTTGTAATGGTCACAGATATAATAGAGAAACACTTGAAATAAAATATAAAGGCAAATCTATTGCCGATATTTTGATGATGACGGTAGAAGATGCAATGCAATTTTTTGAGAAAATTCCGTTAATCTATGAAAAACTAATTACCTTAAATGAAGTGGGTCTAGGCTATATTAAAATCGGTCAGTCTGCTACTACTCTTTCAGGCGGTGAAGCACAACGCGTTAAGCTTGCTAAAGAATTATCAAGACGTTCAACCGGTAAAACGCTTTATATACTTGATGAACCGACTACGGGGCTACATATTGACGATATTAATAAATTGCTGAAAGTTTTACATAAACTTGTTGATATGGGTAATACCGTTTTAGTTATCGAGCATAATTTAGATGTTATAAAAACGGCAGATTATATTATTGATGTCGGTCCTGAGGGCGGTGACAAAGGCGGTAAGATAGTTGTATGCGGTACTCCTGCCGATATCGCTACTTGCGCAGAAAGCCATACCGGCAGATATTTAAAGCAATATTTGGAATAAGTCTAATGCCTATGGTCGTGGTGGTGGGTATAGAAGCCTAGAGAAGAAAGTGCATTTGAAAATTCAGAGTTAGGAGTTATTTCGTTTGGTATTCCGCTACAACATATATGACCGTTTAAGCATATCACTTGATCGGAGTTTTTTATTACGGTAAATAAATCATGAGAGATCATAAAGACCGTAATATTTAGCTTTTTACGAATCAGATTAATAAGCTGATAAAATTCCTGCTGGCTTGTTACGTCTAAAGATTGCAGCGGTTCATCTAAAATAATTAAGTCAGGATTATTAACTATTGAACATGCAAGAACTACCTTTTGAAACTGCCCTCCTGAGAGCTTAGAAATTTCTTGATCTTTTATATGTTCCAAATCAATAAATGAGTTAATCTCTTTAATATTGTTATTAAAATTACTCGGTGCTAACAAATCTAAAAATTTTTTCACCGTAATAGGTAAATCAGGGCTTAGACCGAACTTCTGCGGTACATATCCAATTTTTAATTTGGAATCAATTATAATCTCACCGCTTGTCGGTTTTTCAAGCCCAAGCATTAACCGTACTATGGTAGTTTTACCTGCACCATTAGGTCCAATTAAAGTAGTTATATTATTTTTTTTGACGGTAAAGCTAACGTTATTTATCGGCAATTTATTACCGAATTTTTTAGATACGTTACGAAACTCGATTATAGATTTTTCCAAGATAATATTTTGTGTTTAAAGTTTTACGTCATTCCTGCATGGCATCGCCCGTGTGGACCAAAAAATCCGTTCGGTGTCATCCCGTGGCTTGACCACGGTATCCAAAAAACAATAAAAATACTAATAATTTTAGTATTTTTAACTGGATCTCGCGATCAAGTCGCGGGATGACAGAGGTAAAACTGATCCACGCAACAACACCTGCTCGCAATGACGGTTTAATGCTGGTAAGCCATGACATTATGTAGAATAAATGCCGATTAATTCAGTTTCAGCTAGTAAATGTTTTTGCAAAGCTAATACTAAATTCTGCTTGTTAGCATTCTCATCAAGCTCAAGATAATCATTTAGAGCGTATAGTTTGAAAAAATAACGATGAGGTTTACCGGCAGGTGGACAAGGACCTCCGTATTTCTTTTCCTTCCAGCTATTATCTAAAATTTTAATATTGCTATCTATTTGTCCTTCTGAAAGCTCAGTAATAGAGGCAGGAATATTATATATTATCCAATGATCCCATATACCGTGCGGTGGTGCTATTTCTATTGGTGCATCAGGATCATCCATGATAAGCACAAAAGATTTAGTATCTATAGGAGCATCACTCCACTCTAAATACGGAGAAACATTCTGTCCTTTACAAGTAAATTTATCAGGAATACGCTCATTATACTTAAACGCCGTACTTGTTATTATGAAAGTCATAGGTTGCTCCTTTTATTATAACGTCATTGCGAGTAGACGTTGTTGCGTGGATCAGCTTACTCCTGTCATCCCGCGACTTGATTGCGGGATCCAGTTAAAGATACTAAAATTATTAGTATCTTTATTGTTTTTTTTGGATACCGTGGTCAAGCCACGGGATGACACCGAACGGATTTTTTGGTCCACGCAACAATGCCTCGCGGGAATGACATAGAGCACTTTTCGGTATGACGTTTTAGTTCACAACTTGCCATTGTCCGTCAGGTTGGCGGCATGCATTACCGTATGCTTTTTGTTGTTTTCCGCCTATTACAACTGTTTGAGTGTACTCACGGCAATATTGACCAGTGCTATTTCTATAAGTTTTATTAGGTGTTACGTAACCATAATTGCCGTTATCCGGATTACGCCATTCTGTACTACTACCGCTAGGAGCTGCTTCTAAAGCTCTTTGTGAGGTGAGTTCTGCAAGTCTTCTATCCTGCTCATCCATACCTGCACCTATTTGTCCACCAAGAACTGCTCCAAGTAATGCACCTACACCTACTCCGACAAGCTGTCCTTTGCCCTTACCGAATTGAGAACCAAGTAATGCACCGCCGGCACCGCCAAGAAGTGTTCCCGTACCTTGTTTATTCATGCCGCCCGGACCGTTACAGGCTTGTAACATAGAAGCTGCAAGAGCTATAATCATAATTTTAGATAATAGTTTCATATAAATTCTCTCTTATTAAATATATCTTATTAAATATATAATTTAATAAGTATATGGTTTTTAGAATTTTGTAAAGTTAAAACTAGATTCTGTAAACAAAATTTAAATTATGGGAGTGTTGA
>NZ_JWSW01000046.1:0-8032 GCF_000828125.2 Rickettsia asembonensis
TCAACACTCCCTAAATAAAGATTGCAGCAGTAATAAAAGCTCTAGTTGCTGCTATTTGCATACCGCTTAGCTCTAAATAACCAAAGCTTCCTATTAGCGAACAATAAGCAGAGATTAATTTTATATTGAAATTATATGCCAAATAATTTGAGAGATTTAATAAAAATCTTGTAGTAAGGAAAATAATCATCACAACTAAAGATAAATGCAAACCTGAAACGCAAAGCACGTGTGATATACCGTTTTGTCTCATATCCTGCATTATTTGCCTGTTTAAACCTTTCATCTCACCGAGTAATATCGCAGCTGCAAAATCCCTTTATCTTTTCTATTAAATTATTATAAATAAAGATACGCACTCTATAAATAAAACTATCAAAATTTGTCTCGTTACGTTCTATAATTTGTAGCTGCGACATGGCATAGCCGTTTGCCACTATATCCGATAAATAAGCATAAAAACCAAAATCATATCCCCCGGGGAGTATAGCATTTTGCGGCTTATAGAGTTTAGCAAGCAAAGTAATTCTGTCATTTACCCTAATTTCTTGTATATATTTCTTCGGTATACTAATTTTAACTTTTTGTAAATTACGATTAATTTTTTCAATCTTAATGTTGTTTAATACTATTTGTCCTCCTATAATAGTCGGTTTTATCGATTCTATATTGCCGCTAATTTTTGTTATTATTGGTTTATGAAGTGTTTCACCGTGTAAATTTGTCACACGATATTTAGAGATAAATACGCCAAAAATAAAAGCAATAATCATCCAGTAAGTAAACTATAAAAATATATTAGAATTTCTAGTAAAGGTTAATATTAGGCAAGCACAAAAAATGAAAAAAATTGTTGTAAATGAAAGCTCAAAATCAAGCGAAAAATAAACAATAATACCGTAAATAAAACTAACAAAATACCAAATATTTAAATTATTATACCCTGCTTCCAAAGTTATTTTAAAATATTGTAGCATTTTCAATTAAAAGTTAAAAATATTATGCGTTATATCTATTATATTTTCAATAATTAGAATAAAATTCTCTTGTAATTATTAAGTTAAGATAAATTAACTTATATATTGCTTTTTATTAACTTATTTATTATAATGCCCAACGTTTATGTATATAAAATTTTAATTTAAATGGGATATTTGTAATGAATAAGTTAACAGAACAAAATTTACTAAAAAAATCAAGATTTTTAAAATATTCTCTTCTGGCCTCTATTTCAGTAGGAGCAATAATCGCAATACCTTTTGAGGGTATGGCGAGCAGCAATAAAAGAGTATTATTTTATGACGTATTCGAAAAGAGATTTTTTAGTAAACCACAATCAAACGGAAACAAAGATAGGACAAATACACCACAGCAGATAGGAACAGTGATGGTACCGGACCCGGAAAGAAACACATATACTTCATCTGAAATAAGAGAAATGGAAATATCTAAGCAACCTAAAGAATTTAATCCATTAAAAGATATTCCTATAGAGGATCATTATAAAGTGGTAGCACGTAGTAAGTCTGATGTCGGGAAAGCAAGAAAAGCACGACCAATTACTAGACGCAAAACATTTGTAGGTGGTGAAAAAATAGAACAAAGTCAAAATACTTATACTTCTGAACCGACAGAGCAAACGCCTCAAAAACCAGAAATTATGATAACAGAGTCTTCGCCTACTGTTAGCCCAGTTTCAAATGGCTTTGTCACTGTACCTAATACACCAAATACCACTCTGACATCACCGGAACATTATACTACGGCACCTGGTACTCCATCAACACCGGCGACTCCGTATCAGCCTACTCCAGATTTTAAACCAAATATGGGAGCTAAAACACCACCAAACACAAACTCAAAGGCGGTACGAAGATTATCGTTTAGTAGCGAGCCACAACAGACAGTACAACCTAGCACCCAGGCTAAACCTCCAGTTCCTCCAAAACCTCTATTGTTGAGCAGTGCTGAAGTTGCAGCGAAGAAGATGGTAAGTAATATATTACGAGTTTATGAGACGTTAGGAATCAAGTTAGCTGAAGTAGAATCGACAATTAAAAATACCCAAGACAAAAAAAATAAAAAACCGTTACAACAGCTACGAAAACAGATAGTTTCATCACAGAAAAAAACAGAAGTACTAAAGTTAGAAGCTACAGAGATAGGAATAAAAATAAAAGCATTAGATGAAGAAAATAGGAGTCTGGTCAGTTGTAACAAAAAGACAGGAGTAGTAAAAAATAAGCGTGAATTGGATAAAGATAGTGCAAAAGTAAAAGAAAATAATAAAAAAATAGATGAACTTCAACAAAAGTTAACAAATAAAAATGAGGAAGCAAATAGTTTATCTAGAGAAATAGATGTTTCAGTAGGTGGGATAGTTTTAACAAAACCCCAAGCTTCGGTTACGGAGATGCCGCCGGCTGGGTCATTCTTAAATCAGCAGCAACAACTAGAGGTGCTTACTCAACATCAGAAATTCAATGCTGCTAGAAAAGCTGTAGTCAATAAAAGGATAGCGGAAGCAAGTGAAGTAAAAAGAAATAGTGCAGAATACAAAGATCTAATAAGTGAAAGAGAGGAAGTTCAATTAGAACAAAATCAGCAACATATCACTACAGAAAAAACAAAAAAGCAATTAAAAAAGGAAAGACAGAAACAACAAAAAGCAGAAAGAACAAGACTTGAAGCAAAGAAAGCAGAAGAGAAAGAAACAGAGATAGTTGATATCAGGTCAAATATTGTAGAAATAATGAAGAAAATATCAGGTGCTAGTACAACATCGAATAAGTTGCAAGAGCTAGAATTAAGAGTAAAAGATCTAAAAGATAAAAAGCAAAGACAAGAAGCAACAAATCTAGTATCCGAAATAAAGAAACAAGAAAAAGCTAGAACAACGGTAGCAAATAACGCTCAAAAAATATTGAATGATGCAAAAAATGAAACAAGTAGAACGGCATTACGAGCCATGCAAGATAAAATGAATGGTTATTCTGAACAATTAAATAATATAGAGGGAATAGAGGAAAATCTAAAGTTATTAACTTCTATTGTTTATAATAGTTCTACTCATAAGCAGCCGCAAAACGCAGCACCAACCATACCATTAGGTCATGGGGTTCAGAGAATTTTAGGCAAACAACCTGCAGAAGAAGATGAGTACTTAGTGCCAATAAAAGTTCAGCAGCAACCTCATACAGTAATGTTGTCGAATCAAGAAGTGGCTAACCCTAAAAGTATGGATTCAGGCTTGGGAAGCTTACCAAGCGGTATTTCACGTAAAGAAACAGATGAAGATGTTGGATTTAATCCAAATTGGGGGAATGGTCATTCTATGCCGACTGCTAATATGAATAGCTTACCGAAAAATTTAGCTGTAACCCCACCTATAAATGTAGGGTCACTATATAACTCTCCGCAAGCTCAACAATTTCGAGAAGATCATAAAACTACTATAATAAATGCTATAAACTCCCTAAGCTCTTCAGGAGTACCTAAGGAATCAATAGATCCGACAATAATCAAATCTTTACCTTATTTAGATAATGATCAATATCAAGAAGTAGTATTAAGAGTTGATAGAGTTCATGATATAAATACACGGGGTTATTTATTAAGCAAACTTAAACAACTAGGAGAATTAGAAGTAAGAGAACTTACAGGTGTATATGCTTCACTATATAATACTGCTTCCCCTGAAGTACTAAGAGAATCTGAAGCTTTACTTGATAGATCACAAGGTAGGCTAAATTTAGTTGATAGTGCTATTAAAGGTACACAGCCATTATCTAATTTATCTACTATATATGAGCCGGTTAGTTATGAGAATTTAGCATCAGAAACAATATATAATAGAGAGCAACCTAAACCATCTATAAGTTATAAGAATACTGGTAAACGAAAATTAGCTAGAACACCATTATTCAGTGCTGAGCTTGATAAGAAATTAGATTATTTAGATTTAGAAGATAAACTACTAAAAGTAGAGGAAGATAGAAGAGTTAAGGAAAAGCAAGCTATTGCCATATTGAATCAATATCAAGATCCAGAAAACCTAGAATTTAAGCGGTTAGCTATAGAAGCTCTAGACTTATCTTCAAAAGAATCACAATTAAAAGAAAAAAGGAAAGCCATAGGAGTAGCATTTTCTTTAAATGAAGGGTATTCAAACACAGATGTATTATCTTCCTATTCAGTTGGCAACATAAACAATTTACTTAGTAATACAGAATCAAATCTATCCCGTTCACCTTCAATTAACGGCTTAGAGGATTTAAGCGGTTCTAATATTATGAAATTAGGAAAATTAAAATCTGAACATGAAAAAATAGCCAATGATTATAAGGCTAAGGAATTGGAGTTAGATACTTTAAATCACGATGATCCAAAATTTAAGAAGTTAACGCTCGAAGTATTTGAGATGTCGAAAGAAAAGATTTGGTTAGAAGGGGAGATAAAGCATCTAGATACGGAATCTAAGCCTAAGGTAACTGAGAGTAAGCCGGTATTTTCACGTTCATCTTTAGCTAGTAGCCTAAACATATTTGGTAGTAATGAAGATTTATCATGGGATAATACAGGAGATATAGGAGTAGGTCATAGATATGGAGCTGAGGATAGCTGTCCAACTCCGGACCAGTCAAGCTCAAAGATAGCCAATAGTAGTGATAAAAATTCAAGTGAAACTAAATTAGCTCTTCTACGGACATATCAAATGGCAGTAATAGTTAAAAGGCAAGAACTGGAACAATTGCCAAGTACAAGCTCAGAAGCTGCTCAAATCGTTCAGCAGATTGAAGTGCTGAGAGAAGAAGAAGTAACTATGCACGATGCTATAAATGCATGTATAGCAGATTCATCAAAATTAAATAATGTTTCTTTTGAAGAAATAAATGAAGCACTTAAGAAATTGAGTTCAGAAATTCCTGAATCAGCTATTAGTGATTTTGAATCTAAAGCCCAGAAAGATCCTAAAGCTATTTTAGATGGATCAATATTACAGGAAATGTTAAGTTCAAAAGATTCTTTGCCATCAGGAGATGAAGAACAAGAAGACACAGAAGTAACAGAATCCGGTATTCAAAAAGCAGGAGATAAAGGGTTACTTGCACTACCTGTATCAAGTAATGAGTGTGCATTAGCATTAAGTGACGGTAGAGAAAAGGAATGTTTAGCATTAGGCGATGGTAGCGAAGATGAAGAAAGTTATGATTCAGGATTTGAAGAGGAAGAAGAAATAATAGAGCAATTATCCGATTCCGATGGGGGTAACCTTAAAATAACGGAAGTTGATACGGCTATTCCTCTTGGACAGAAAGCAAAAAAAGAAATGCAAATGCAAATTTCAGAAAATGCTCCTACTTTAAATCAAGCGAAAGTTGTTAATACTATTGTAAATAATATGATTCGTAACAGATTAGATGCATCTATGAATATGTCTAATAATATGGTAGCGGTAGGAGCTGGTGATGAAGAAGAATCTCGTATAAAAAGAGGTTTGTGGATGCGTGGTATGTACGGCACTAATAATCATGGACGCGTAGAAAATATGACCGGTTATAGAGGTACTAACAAAGGTGCTACTATTGGGTTTGACGTTGAAATCGACAATAATATTCTAGGTATAGCTTATAGTAATGTTCATTCAGTATTTAAATTTAAAAATAGTAAAAATAATGATAAAGAACTTATTGATAGTCATGTAGTTTCTATTTACGGACAAAAAGAATTACCGAGGAATTTTGCACTACAAGCTTTAGTATCTGCTTCTAAAAACTTTATTAAAGATAAGACAACTTATTCATATGGTGATACTAAAATTAGAAGTAATGTAAAACATCGTAATCATAGTTATAATGCGGAAGCATTACTGAATTATAATTATCTTTTGCAGAACAAGCTTGTTATTACCCCAAATATCGGCTTAAGATACGGGAAGTCACGAGACGGGGTATATAATGAAACCGGTATTAACGTACAAGAAATAGCTCTTATAATGAAAGAGAATAATATATTGTCCGGAATTGTCGGTACTAAAGTCAAAGTACCTTTAAAAGATGTTCTAAAATTTAATAATTTAGGTCTAACATTCCAAGGAGCGGTAGAACATAATTTTAAAGAGAAAACCCAAAGAATAAATAGAGTTGTTAAAATATTTGATAATACATTCAAACAGGATTATCTAATACCGAAGCAACCGAAAACATCCTATAATTTAGGAACGGGTATTATAGGTAGTATCAAGAATACTACTATTTCTTTGGATTATAATTATTATCTTAATAAACATTATAGAAGTCATCAAGGTATTGTTAAGCTTAAGGTAAACCTATAATTTTTATACTTGCAATATTGGCAAAGTTGTTGTATAAAACTTCTAACTTACTGTCATGCCGTGGTCATAGCCACGGTATGACTAATATATCTATTTGCCTACTTTCAAAGTGAAGGCCCCTTCGTCTAGCGGTTAGGACACCACCCTTTCACGGTGGGAACACGGGTTCGAGTCCCGTAGGGGTCACCATTCTATATTTTTCTATAAACTCATTATCTCAAATAATCTAATTTTAAATTCAGAATAAAAATAATAATTGAAAGTAATAACTTTTAATTTATAATATTTCAAAAAGTTTGGTTGAAAACGCAAAGTTCAGTTCAATTAGAGCTAAGTATATTTATGAAAGCAAATGTGTTTTCTTCAAAAAATCCGGTTAATACAAGTGATTATCAAACAATTATAGCGTGTCTAGAACAGAACGTCCCTTCATTTGTTCATCTAGATTTTAGCAAGCTATCTTTGACGCTTCCGCAGTTAGAGGAAATAGCCGCTAAAATCCAAAATAATAATTTTATCGGTAATGTAATCTGGGGCAAGATGCCTAATGCTTCTAGTGATATTGTACAAAAAATCGAAAGTAAAATTATCTTAAATAATCAAAACTATAAGCACCACCCTACCGACTTTCTACATGGTTTATTTAGTTTACATGCTTATATAGATTCTACGGAAAATGATATTGTAAAATTTGCTGTAGAAAAGGAAAACAACAAAAAGGTAAAAATCCGAAATGAACAATTAAAAGACTGGAAACTATTTAAAATATTTAACAAGCGGCAGATATTATGCAGTAGCATATATAAATGAAAATACAAAACAAATAGTGCTTGCTTATCGAGGTACTACATTTGAAAAATTGGATTTACTCAAAACTAATTCACCTTTTAAGGCTCATTTAAAAAGTATTTTAGGCGATCAGATAGTAGCACAGCAAGCGGCAGCATATGAGGCTACAGGAGAAATTACCAAATATGCTAATGAGAATAATTATAATTTATCTTTTACCGATTATTCTTTAGGCGCATGGCTTGCAGAACTTAGCTTATATTTTGCTCATAGAGATTTTCATTATCCAAAAGCAAAGGCAATCACATTTGATAGTCCGGGTTTAACTACAGAAAATCTTCAGCCGCAGATGTATAGTCATGAAACTACCTTTGACATGAAAAATTTAAATATAACAACTTATTTATCAGCTCCGAATTTTATAAATGTCTGTAATCTGCATATTAATAAAGCATATAGATTATTTCCTAAAATTACTCCAAAGCATACAGGCAAGATAATAAATATATTAAATAAAACACCGCTAATTAAAAACTATACTCCCTTGTTACATGGCGTATTATCATTATCCGGTTATTTACTTGACCCAATACTAGATAGTTTTGATCCCAAAACCGGTAAGCCGATAAAGTATGAACAGATATTAGATTGGCCTTGCATAGAATATAATCCTAAAGATAACACGCTAATAAATAAGGCACTTGATTTCATGCCTTTAGCTAGCAATCTAATATATAAAAATGCTACTGCAATGACATTTGGAAGCTTCTTAGAGATAATCGATCAGCTTATAAGCGGTAATATTGCAACCGGACAATTTTTAGAGGTTTATAAGCATTTAGAAAATAATGTTGCACAATTGTATTAATAAATCTAGCAAGATTGTTTGAATTAGCTGCTAAGGCGAAA
>NZ_JWSW01000048.1:0-4320 GCF_000828125.2 Rickettsia asembonensis
TCAACACTCCCATTGTGCAAATACAGAATCATTACTTCGTATTATACAATCTATTCCGTCTTCAAAAGCAGAACCATTTAAACAATGGCTTGCTAAAGTCGGTTATGAGAGGATTCAAGAAATTTCTGATCCGGAAAAGTCAATTGATAGAGCAAGGGATAATTGGAAACGACACGGGCGTAGTGAGAAGTGGATTCAGCAACGTATGATGGGACAGAAAACACGAAATAAATTAACTGACTATTGGAAAAATCATGAAGTAACGAAAGAGAGTGAGTTTGCTATATTAACTAATATTATTCATCAAGAATGGACAGGTATAAGCATTAAAGAACACAAAAATATAAAGGGCTTAAAAAATCAAAATTTACGTGATCACATGAACGAAGCAGAATTAATTTTTACTGCTCTTGCTGAATTATCTACTCGTCAGGTAGCAGAAACTAATAATGCAACAGGCATGGAAGAAAATAAAATTGCAAGTAAAATAGGAGGAGGTATAGCTAAAAATGCTAAAACGGCCTTGGAAAATAAAACCGGTAAGAAAGTAATCTCAACAGAAAATTATTTACCGCCTAAACTTACAAAGTAAAAAAATTTGTTATAGATCGTGAGGCGTTATTGTGTGGATCGATTTTTCCGTCATTGCGAGGAAATTACGTAAGTAATTGACGAAGCAAGGAAAAAAATTCTGATTTACCGTGATGCTAAAGATAATAGAATATAGTATAGTAAAGAAGTAAGCGGTGATCAAGTTCATGCTGGAGAACACTGGAAGAAATTTATTTAAAAAGGTAAAGAACTTCATCATGAAGCAAATGTAGATATGGCTGGAAATGTTATGAAAAGTAATAAAGGAAAAGTTGGAAGAATAATAGATATGAATGATTTAATAGGAGTTCATAAATGATAAAATTAAAGAGAGAATGTTGCTGTGATATTATGGATTATTATGTTACTTCACCTCAAGAAGAACACGAATTAATAAGATATCATTCAGAAAAAAGAGAATACTATTACATGGGTATGATTATGGTTTAGAACAAGAAATATATTATTGTCCATGGTGTGGTTCAAAATTACCAGAATCTTTAGGAGATGAATGGTGTGAGGTAATAAAACAAGAATTCGGTTTAGAAGAAGTGTTTGCTGAAGAGTGGGAAAAGTTACCTGAGGAATATAAAACTGACGAATGGTGGAAGAAGCGAGGATTATATTATTTCTTCCAATCACGACGAACCAAGACCTATATATGATGTTACGACATCATCAAGAAGTATCGGTTATAATTATGGCATGAGGGGTGCAGGTTCGTTATCATTTACAGAATTTTTTAATTATTTTCTAGATTGCCACACAGCCTGCGGCTACTCGCAAGGCATTGTTGCGTGGACCGTAAAACCCACTGTGTCACCTAGTTCGCTTGCTAACTAGGTCCATAAAAATAATAAACAAATACTAATAATTTTAGTATTTTAACTGGATCCCGTGGTCAAGCCACGGGATGACAGAGGTGAAATTGATTCACGCAACAATGCCTGCTTGCAATGACAAGGTGGTATCCACGCAATAATGCTAGAAGCCAAGGATTGCATCAGTTTTGTGAAAAATACTCTCACTTTTGACAGAGGTTTCGTAGCGTTTTACTATTTCGGTTATGGTTCTATAGATAACTTCCAAAAAGTCAATTAAACTTTACTTCAGGTGGTAGCGACATTAATATTGCTTCAACATTTCCATCGGTCATTAAGCCAAATTTAGTACCGCGGTCATATAGCAAATTAAATTCTACATATCTACCCCGCCTTATAAGTTGGTATTCTTTCTGCTCAGTTGTCCAAGGTAAAAATAACTTACTTCTAACGATTTCAGGATATACCGACAATAAAGCCCTACCTACATCCTGCGTGAAGGCAAAATCCTGTTCAAAATTACCGCTATTTAAGTAATCGTAGAATATTCCGCCTACTCCTCTTGGCTCTTTTCGATGCTTCAGATAAAAATATTCGTCACATTGCTTTTTGAATTTAGGATAATAGCTAGAATCATATTTATCGCACGCTTCTTTAAAAGCTACATGAAACTTTGCAGTTTCGTTTTCTTTCGGATAAAAAGGTGTTAAATCGCCACCACCGCCAAACCAACTTTTAGAAGTTTCTATATAACGAGTATTAAAATGCATAGCAGGAATTAGCGGTGATTTAAGATGTGCTACTAATGAAATGCCTGTTGCAAAGAATTTCCCGTCTAGCTCTGCTCCTGGAATTTCACTACGGAATTCGGGAGAAAATTCACCGAATACGGTAGATATATTAACCCCGACTTTTTCAAATACTTCTCCTTTCATGAGAGACATAATACCACCACCACCGCCGTTACGTTGCCAGCTTGTACGTACAAACTTAGCCGGTTTTAAACCTTTTGTCTGTGCATATTCTTCTTCGATTTTTTCAAATTCTTTGCACAATAAATGACGTAAATTAGTAAACCAATTACTTGTTATTTCTTTATTTTCTATTTTCATAATTATTAAGCAACGATTTAATTACTTTCCTCATCATATACATAATCACTAAAAATACAGCAGCAATAATCATGATATAAAAAGCCGGAGCATAAAATAAGCCTGTATGTTCTACAAGCCAACGAGAAATAATAGGTGAAGTTCCGCCGAATATCGCTATCGCAAAATTGTAGCTGAAAGCAACACCGGTAAATCTTTGTTCTGCAGTAAATAAAGATATAACGAAAATATAAGCCGTACCAGCTATACTTCCTGCAAGCATACCAAGCATTGTAAGAGCTATAATTTGTTGCCACATCTCTTCTGCTGACATAAGTAACATGGTCGGTAAAATCAATATCAAAATAGCAGTACCAACAAGCATTGCCATTTTAAATTTTCCTATAATATCGGTAGTACCGCCAGCAAGCGGCATCGCTATCATTGCAATAAACGAACTATATGCCAAATATGATAAAGCAATAGTATTACTAAGATGCATAACATTATAATAGAAAACATTTATGTAAGTTTTTACTAAATACATAACACTGCTAGCGATAGCACCTATACACATAGTTAAAAACATCGATCTCCAAGCAGTTTTAATTACGTTGGAAAAAGGTGCTTTAAGAACTTGTTTCTTTTTCTCAAGCATTTTAAAAATCGGTGTTTCCGATACACGTAATCGCAAGTAAAATCCGGCGAGACCCATAAATCCACCAAGTAGGAAAGCAAAACGCCAAGCAAAATCTATATGAGAGAAATAACGCTCAATTATAATACCGATAAATGTTGCAATTAAAGTACCTGCAATATTTGAACCGTGAACTAAACCTGCCGTAAAACCCAGCCTTAAATTTTGACGATGTTCTAGGATAAAAATAGCTGCTCCCGTTCCTTCACCGCTAATACATAAACCTTGAATAAGCCGCATTATAACTAGAGTTATAGGGGCATAAATCCCAATACTTGCATATGAGGGTATGAGACCCATAATAAAGGTCGGAATAGTCATACCTAGCATCGAAATTATTAAAGCGATACGTCTACCGTATCTATCACCGATATAACCGAATAATATGCCTCCTATCGGTCTTGTCAGAAAGCCAACTGCAAATACTCCAAGGCTTAGAAGAATTCTAATGAATTCTGATTTGCCTGGAAAAAAAACTTGTCCAATAATCAGTGAAAAAACTGAATATACAGTAAAATCATAATATTCGAGTATATTACCTGAAATAGCAGATAAAAAAATGAACTTAGACCTATTCATCGGGCTTTAAATAACTTAATTACTAATTAGTTATTATAGACGAGTTACATCATTTATAAAGTGTAATTTATAATATTATAAAATAACCTTTATAATATTTAATTTTTTATATATTATTAATTACAATAAAATCATAAGCACATATGCAATATAAATATTTAATTGTCGGCATTTTAATTCTTGGGGTAGTAGAATATGCTTTCGTAACTATTTGCCTAATCTATCTTTATCTAATGATAAATATAAATCCATTGTAAATAATCTTGAAAAAGAACTAGCAGAGTGCGATAAAGCATTAGAATTAGAGTCTGATAATCTAGAAGTAAAAGCTCAAATACAAGCTATATTAGAAATGTAAAAGACTAAATAATAAGATCATAATTTATTATGACTATTATAACGTGCATATTAATTTGGTCATAACTATTATAATATACACGTTATAATGGTCAAGCACTTATAACTTAGTTATCCTCGAGTAGGAACTACCGGAATTCCTACTTTTGTAAGTTTAGCTCCTTTTGGAAGTGTCGAGAGATAA
>NZ_JWSW01000050.1:0-3267 GCF_000828125.2 Rickettsia asembonensis
TAACCATACCAACCCGTTTTGCGGTTGGTACTGAGTTCCGTTATTACTCCTCCAATCTTGAGGCCTATCTCCCCCTCGCATTGGATCCATTACGTAAGAAGTATTATTCTCGTGCGGAACGGCAACAACAACCACCGCTGAGCTTTCCATGCTTGCAAGTAACCCAATACTACTGGTTGCTAGTAAAAGTTTATTAAAAAAAGTTTTTTTCATATTAGTCATAATTTCCCCTATAACTTATTGTTTTTAATGATTTTATCACTTAACTTATCAGTCATTATACACTATTTATTTACGATACACAATAATTAATTAATAAATTTACTATTAGTTAATATTTATTAATTATTTACGTTTGAGTGATTTATAAAATTTAAAGGGAATAGACCGGTTTAATGAAAGGGTAGAGGGTTATGGTGTTTGTTCGGTAGGTAATCATCATTACAAGCAGGCATTACTTGCGTGGACTGGTTTTCTATTGTCATCCTAGCTAACTTGATCGCGGGATCCAGTCAAAAATACTAAAATTATTAGTATTTTTTATTGTTTTTATGGACCCCGTGGCAGGGCCACGGGATGACATTAAAGGTTACTGGATTCCCGCGTAGGCGGGAATAACATAATAGCTATGAAGTAACATCCTATTCATCATCTATATTAGAAAGCTCATCTTGTAATTCTTGAGAAAATATATCCTCATCATCGTTATAATCATTCGATTTCTTAAAGGAATTTTTGAAATTATTTAAGTCTTTATTTTCAAATATTTCAATAGATTTTAAGGTCTCATTTGGAATTATAACTATAATATTTTTACTTAATTCATCTAAATAATCAGTAGTGACGGAAACTTTCAGCACTCCTCCATATTTGCTTTGTTTGCTACTTACCACAAAATCTTTTAAAGATTTACTTTTAAAATAATTTTCAGAAGTAAAGACCATTGTTATAAAAAATAGTACTAACGAGATAGTAGTACCTACGGCAAAGCCTGCTAATAGCCCTAAGAATCTATCAATAAAGCCGTTTCTCATAAACAAAATTATAGCAAGAAATTTATAAACTATAAAAACACATAAAATTAAAGAAACAACATAAGATATAACACCGGCAATAATTATTCTTATAACCTCATTATCCAGATATTTCCCGATTAGTTCAGAAATATACGGATATAAGAAATATCCTAACATTATAGAAGTAATAAAACCGAGTATTCTAGTTGAAAACCCGATTATACCTTGATATAAGCCGAAAAATGAGAAAAGAGTAATAATAGCAAAAATAGTAATATCAAAAAATGTGATCATTATTGTTAACTTCTATTGAATAATTGGATTTAAATCTTATATACTTTAAGAGGTGATCTATAAAGATATTTTAAAGCTAGTTAGATTCTTTCTTGCTATAAATTGTAAGATTTTTTTGAAATAGAAACTACTATTACTACAAAAATCTTACAATTTATAGCAAGAAAGAATCTAACTAGCTTTAAAATATCTTTATAGATCACCTCTAATATTATAATTAAAGTTTTATTTATGGGCGATAAAATTTTTCATAACTTATCCGGCAAAACACTCGTTGCTACACCGCATGTAATTACAAAAGGCATTTACCATAAATCCTTAATTTATATGTTATCACACACGGAAGAAGGAGCAATAGGATTAATATTTAACCGCTTAGTAAATCATATAGATTTAAAATCGTTTTTTAAAATAAAAAATGACGAAATAACAACCCAGGCTATGGTTCCTATATATCTTGGCGGACCCGTAGAACATGAAAAAGGGTTTTTTCTTCATTCTAGCGATTATAATAAAAATTTGTTATTGGATTTCCAGAATGATTTAGCAGTAAGCTCTAATTTAGAAATTTCAGAAGATATAGCTTTCGGTAAAGGACCTAAAAATAGTTTATTCATTGTCGGTTATACCGCATGGAAACCAGGGCAGCTTGAAGAAGAATTAGAAAAAAATCTATGGTTGGTTATGGATTGTAATAAAGAATTTATTTTTGCCGATAATCCTGAAAGTAAATGGCATAATGCATTAAAACACTTAGGCATTGATGAAATACATTTCTCATCACAAATAGGAAATGCTTAGATAAAGTCATTAGGCATGGCTCAGAAAATGCCAATTTTGTCATACCGTGGCTTGACCACGGTATCCAGAAAAAAATTTAAAATACTAAAATTTTAGTATTTTAAGCTGGATCCCGCTACAAGCTCGTGGAATGATATCGAACGCATTTTTTGATCCACGTAAACAAGACTTTTGTGAGTGAGAATGATATTTTTATTTAATCAACATTTTTGGTAAGCCTAAGCAATAATGCTTTAAAAATTTTCCCTGGCTGCTAATTAAATACACAAAATTAGAATGTTGTAATTCATATTCGTTTGTTTTTACATCAAATATTTTGGATGTATAGAAGACCTTAAATTGATCTACTAATTGTTCAATATCTTGTACTCTTCCTGTTAAACCTATAAAATTACCATCTATTTTTTCTAAATATTTTTTTAATACCTCACTGGTATCATGCTCAGGATCTAGAGTAATAAAAACTACTTGTACTACAATATTATCTTTCTTCAAAATCTTAATAATATCTTCTACTCTTTTTAGTGCTTGGTTGTCATATAAGGAATAGGTAGTACCAAAATAAATCAAACTTAAATGACCTTGCAAATGGGTACTATCAAATTTCTTTCCTTCTTGATCTATAAGAGTGAACTTAATTTTAGGTGAATCGTCCATATTACTAGTTTTTGCACCAATCTTAAGCTTAGACGGAGTTAATGAAGAATAAAATAAACATAAAAATATTATGCCCGTAATCATAGCTAGGGTTATAAAAATTTTTATAATATACATTTGGTTTTTATTATTTCTCATAACCTAAGTAATTATTAATATTTATTTATAATAAAACTTATTCTTATCATATATGCAATAAAAATCATCTTTTACTGTATTAAATATCATAATATCTAAATTGTGATATTTTTATCATATACATATTTTTAGTTAAAATAAATTAATTAATTTATTTTAACTAAATTGAAATTTTTTGAGTTAATCTTAAAGTTAAGATTATTAAATAAAAAAAACAACTAGAAAACGGATTAATCATGTACAATTATACTGCTTATGTAAAACGTTTAAATGATAAATTTAAAAAACAAGAAAATACGGAAATAGTAGACACCACCACCCCCGAAGACCACCCACCCCAAACACTAAATGGGAGTGTTGA
>NZ_JWSW01000052.1:0-7369 GCF_000828125.2 Rickettsia asembonensis
AATTTGACACAAATCATATGGCAGTAGGCATTAAAGACAAAGACGACAAGCTTATAATTTATGCCGATAAAATGCCTACATTTAATAGAACTTATTGGGCTAATTGGTTCGGACAAAAAGATAGTATGGTGTTACCTTTAAAAGATAATATTTTCATAACTAATCACGGACAGAAAATTGTCATTAATAACAATAATCATTGTGAAAAAGCTGAAATTCACATCAACCTTAACTATAAAGTTAAATGCCACGGGAGCTTAATAACGATCAATCACAATTTTTTAAGAAAAAGTCCAGTTATACTTATCTTTTGCAATAAAAAGGAATGTACGGTAAAATCTACTCGATGTAATCCTGGCAAAGTCTTGTTGCGTGGATCAATTTCACCTCTGTCATCCCGTGGCTTGACCACGGGATCCAGTTAAAAATACTAAAATATTAGTATTTTTTGTTGTTTTTATGGACCCGGGGTGACACATTGGATTTTATCGGTCCACGCAACAATGCCCCGCGGGAATGACATAAAGGAACGAGTGGATGACCCTAGGGTCTTTTTAAAAACTACCAGATACTATAGATATAATCAAATAATGCAAGTTATACATAAAACTTTAAAAATTCCTTCAAAAGGATATAAGAAAATCCTAGGTCTTTTAAATGAAAAAGGTCAAGCAAGACTTATCGGCGGCTGCGTACGAGATGCACTGCTCGGCAAAGATAGCTATGATATAGATATAGCTACTGATTTGATACCGGATGAAGTAATAAATATTTTATCGAAAGCTAAAATAAAAACCATCCCGACCGGCTTAAAATTCGGTACGATTACAGCTATTTTAAACGAGGAAAAATTTGAGATTACAACTCTCAGAAAAGATATCGAATGTAACGGCAGACATGCCAAAGTAATATTCACAAACGATTTTGCCGAAGATGCCGCAAGACGAGATTTTACTATTAATACTTTAAGCTATTGTCCCTTTAAGAACGAGATATATGATTATTTTGAAGGATTTAAGGATTTGCAGCAGGAAAAGGTTGTATTTATAGGGGAAGCTCTAGATAGAATTAAAGAAGATTACTTACGAATCCTACGCTTTTTTCGATTTTCTAGCTATTATGCGAATCAACTTGATGATGGCAGCTTCAAAGCATGTAAAGCTTTAAAAGACGGCTTAAAAACTTTATCACGAGAGCGAATTAAAAGCGAAATGGATAAAATTATCGTTTCAAAAAGAGCAGCACAAATTTTAGAAGCTATATTTGAAATAGGAATATTAGAACTAATATTCTCTATCCAAAATTATGAAATAAAATTTTTTGAGCAATCTAAAGAATTAGAATTAACAACTAATTATGCTTTATTACTATATAATTTAAAAAATATAAATTCAAAGCTTCTTCTCGATTGGAAATTCTCAAGACAGGAAGCAATGCAAATATTATCTATAACGAACTTTCTGAATGATTCTGAAGCTAACATAAAAAAAAATTGGTTTGAAAAAAAGAACTACAAGGAATATTTATTAGCAGCCTGTATAATCGGTAAACTAGACCATTCACAAGTAAAAGAATTTATCCATAAATATGATGTATTATTACGTCCGAAATTCCAAGTAAACGGTAATGATTTATTAAATATGAATATAGAAAAAAAAGAGATAGGAGCAAAACTAGAATATCTAAAAAATTTTTGGATAGAGCAGGATTTCAAGCCTAGTAAATTGGAGTTGTTGGAAAAGTTATGAGAACGAGTATATCAAGCCGTCATTGTGAGCGATTAAAATCATTGTTACGTGGATACCTAATCGTCATTGCGAGCGGTCGAAGACCGCACGGCAATCCAGAGAAAATAATAAAAAAATTCTGGTTTACAGAATTTTTTACTGGATTGCTTCGTCAATTACTTCGTAATTTTCCTCGCAATGACGGAAAGACCGGCTTGACATACCTAACTTTACTATTCCTTACATTCTTCAGCCTTACTAGCTACGCTAAGCCTAAGATAGTTGTAAGTATTACGCCAATTGCTAGTATTGTTTCGATACTTGTTAAGGATAAAGCGGATATCGAGAGCCTAGCTATTAGTAGCGACTGTCCTCATCATTATAATATAAAACCTAGTGATTTAGTAAAAGTCAAAAATGCCGATATAGCTATTTATATTAATGAACAGTTTGACGGCTTTGCCGAGAAATTAATTGATAATCATAGCAAAAATATTATCAAAATTAGCGATATTAAATCTTTAACCACTATAAAAGATAATTGGCATATTTGGCTTGATCTTGATAATGTAAGAATTTTACTACAGGGATTTGCACGAATATTTAGTAAAAATTTTCCTGAGATACAAGAAGACATTAATAATAACCTTTCAGCGGCACTTAAAGAATTAAACAATCTACAAGAAATTAAAAATAACGAGCTTAGGGCAATAAAAGACGTAATTTTATTAAGTGACAGTAGCGAGTATTTTTTTGTTAATACTAATATTAAAACTGCAAAATTATATAGCGAAAGTCAAAAAAGCTTACGATATATACGCAAGCTAGAAGATTTAATTAAAGAGTCTAATAACAAATGTCTTATTTTAAGTAACGAACAAAATTCACGATTATACGGCAAATTAAATGCTAAAGTAATAATATTAAATAGTGAAAACTGGAATGTTCCGAATATTCATTCAAACACTTTTCAGAACCAATATTTACAAATGATTAATCAAGTTAAAAAATGCATACGCTAAATAATGAAGAAGAGACAAAAAAACTTGTAAAGCTTTTAGCACAAAGCTTAAAACCAAATGATATAGTTTTACTTAACGGTGACCTAGGATCCGGTAAAACATTTTTTTGTCGTGAAATTATTAAATATTTTTGCGGTGAAAATACGAGTATTATAAGCCCGACCTTTAACTTACTACAAACATATCAAGTTCCTAATTTCACCATAGTCAATTCAGACTCGTTTGATAACAGGCGTGAGGAGCGAAGCCTATATACTAATAGGCGAGACGACGAGCAACGAAGCAGCAAACGTGGATCAATTGACTATATCTATCATTATGACCTGTATCGTCTAAAATCACCTGAAGAAATTTACGAACTTGGATTTGAAGAAGCATTAAACGGTAATTTGGTTTTAATAGAATGGTCTGAAATTATTAAGCATTTACTTACCCCGCCTTTAATCGAGGTAAATCTAGAAGTATTAGACGAAAATAAACGTTTATGCAGTATTATAGCAAATTCGTCAGAATCTTCTCTTATTGATTTTTTACAAGATTCTCCACTATTCGGTACAAAACTTGATATTCAAAGAGATAAAACTTCTACTAGAAAAATTGAATTATAAATTTGCCGGTAAAAACGCTTTTTCAATAGGAAGTAACTTTAATTCCGGTAACATCGGCATAATTAAATCTATTCCGGCTTTTTCGTTACTATTACCGTGTACTAATATAAAAGAGCCGTCTTGAACTTTTTCGCCTTTAGCAAGCCATGCATTGCTGCCAAGCGGAATAAATCCCAAATCTTTTAGTTTCTCTATTAATGTTTGATCAGAAACTAATCCTGGGAAACGAAAGAAAGGCGACGGAGCAATATTATAACTTACTAATATTTTCCCTGCTTCTAATACTTCATTTTCAAAGTCCTGTTTATTGGAAAGAAGGAAATTATCTTCAAGAGGTTTATCTTTAAAGTAAGGATGGCTAAATGAATGATTAACCCATGTTATTTGTAAATAACCGTTTTCTTGTTGCTTTAATAACCATAAGAACTCTTCTGTATGCTTATTAATCCATAAGCCTGAAACACATATAGCAATCGGAATAGGTTTATTTAGTTTGCTCGATAATTCTACGAGCTTTTTAAAAAAATCTTCTTCAAAGCTTTTGGAAGAAGGACACATATCAATTGTCAAGAACTGCCCTTTTACTTTATACATGCTACTCATAGCACCATAATTTTGCAGTATATAAGGTGCAGAGTTATATTTATTTAAAGCTTTAATATACGGAGTTTTATTTAATTTTTTTAGAAGATTTTCTTTTTCTGTTTTATTCGTAGGTAAAATTACCGATTCTTGTAGGGCTAACTCAGTTTTAAAAGAATTCGGTTCTACTAAAACGAAATATGATTTTTCATTATTTAAATAAGAACGAATAGCAATTTTTATTTTTTTATTCTCAGCAATTACAGGCAAAAATACCGGTTTATAATCAGTTATAATTGCTGCTTTTTCATCCGCATAACTTAAATTAAAAAACAATATTATAAAAATAAAACTTAAAATTCTTTTCATTTATTCGTCTCCATAACTATAGTACTGGACATTTTTAAAAAGTCCTCGCTGTCATCCCTGCGAGGGATTATTGCGTGGACCTGTAAAACCTACTCGATGTCATTCCCGCGTAGGCGGGAATCCACTTTGTCATACCATGACTTGATCGCGGTATCTAATTCATTATTTTTAGACCCCGTGGTCAAACCACGGGGTGACATCTTTTAATGGATTTCCGCTTCCGCAGGAATGACATAAGGCGAAAATTATCCGGTACTATGATCCATAACACTCGTATAAAACTCCGCAATTTTCTCTTTTACCTCTGCGGGGTCATTCATCAAATTAACGGCACCTCTAAACTCTGCTGAACTTGGTAAGCCGCTACTATACCAACCAATATGCTTACGTGCAATAGGTACGCCCACGGATTCGCCGTAATAATCAAGTATTGCCTCATAATGCTCGGTTACGATATCTAGCTGCTCTACTATAGAAGGAGCAGGTTTTTCTTCGCCGGTTTTAAGATAATGTGCAATTTGTGAAATAAGCCAAGGTTTGCCGTATGCTCCTCTACCGACCATAATACCGTCTGCACCGGATTTTTGTAGGGCTTCTTTTGCTTTAGCAAAATTAGTGATGTCACCGTTAGCAATAACCGGAATTTTTACGGCTTCTTTAACTGATCGTATAAAATCCCAATCGGCATTACCGGAATAAAACTGACATCTTGTTCTACCGTGAACGGTAACCATTTGAATCCCTGAATTTTCAGCAATTTTAGCCAAAGTCGGAGCGTTTTTCGTATTATCATCCCAGCCCATACGTATTTTAACCGTTATCGGAATCTTCACCGCTTTAACCGTCGCTTCAAAAATCTTAGCTGCCAGCTGTTCATCCCTCATTAGAGCCGAACCTGCATAACCTCCTACTACTTTTTTTGCCGGACAGCCAAAATTAAGATCGATAATCTTTGCTCCCATATCTTCGTTCATTTTAGCAGCTTCCGCTATTACATTCGGCTCACAGCCTGCTAGCTGCACGCATGCACTTGTCGGATCATCATGCACAATAGCACATTTTTGCATTGACTGCCTAGATTTCACAACCATTGCCCGACTTGCTATCATCTCAGAAACTACAAGCCCTGCACCGAATCTTTTTACCAATTTTCTAAATTCTAAGTCCGTAATATCAGACATTGGAGCAAGAATTACATTTGAAGAAAGTTCTATATCGCCGATTTTGATCATAAAAAACCGTTATAAAAATAAACGCTCATAATATCATAATTAAGTATTTTTGTCTAATATTACTAATTAAGAATAGACAAAAGCCGATTAATCTATTATAAGCTTATTGTTGTATTTCTATGCTACTCCTAATAAATGAAAAGTAGTATAGACGAAGATCAACTTCAAAAAGAGCAAGGAATCCACAAGGCGAGGAGCGGAACGTATACTTAAACGTTTAGCACCGCAGCTCTTGTAGGATGACGTAGACAATTTTTCAAATAAAACGAGTATATACTCGAATGATTTGGAGAATTAGAATGTAAAACGAGGAGCGAGCATGCACAGCCTATACTTGAGCATGCGAGTCCTCCGAAGTTTTGCAGAGACAATTCTTCAAAGCAGAAGAGTATAATGGCCACGTAGCTCAGTCGGTAGAGCAAAGGACTGAAAATCCTTGTGTCGTTGGTTCGATTCCGACCGTGGCCACCATTTCTTATTTAAACCCCACTTTTTTTATATCTTCGATTTAAATATCCATTGCATTCTTAAAACTACTTATTATGATATATTCATATTTTTGTTGATTTTTAACAAAATATTAAAAATTATAGAATTTAATAAGGATAAATTATGTTTACAAGTGTGAAAAAATTTTTTGGAATAGATAAAAAATCAGATGAGGTATTATATAATGAATTAATATCTGTGCTAAAAAAATTAACACATGCAATACAGGCAACAGATAAAGATAAAAAAGAAGTTGAAAAATTAATTGATAAAATAAAAAATAATAATTTATTTAATCAATCCGATGAGAATGGTAATACAGCCTTAATTTTAGCTGCCGATGCAGGTTTAGAAAAAGTTTGTTTAAAACTTATTCCCAAAATGACTCTTAAGGGTATTAATACGATCGAGAATATACGTGGTCAGCCGGCATTAGTAAAGGCTATATGGCGTGATTTAGATAATGTTTGTGTAGAACTTATTCCCTTAACGTCAAAGGACCATATTAACGCTATTGATAACTGCGGAAGGACATTATTAATGCTTGCAGCCAAAAAAGGCATGACAACAGTTTCTAAAATGTTTATTAATCTGATGCCGCCTGAGATGATTATTCATGTTGATAATGAGGGAAATACGGCTGCAAGCTATGCAAGTACCGACAAAGCATTTGCCGAGACAATGAATTTACTACAAGAAAAATTATTAAAAAATTTAGCTTCATTTCTAAATAAAGCTTTTTTAAATGAAGATGGTTTAGATAATTTTGTTAAAATTGCATGTATTACAAAATTTTATAAAAAATTAAAAGTAAAAGTGAATAAGGAACTATTAGAACCTTATTTACAAAAACAAAATAATAATCCTGAATCTACTTATAATAACGATGGATAATTTTATGAAATCATTCCCATTTGCCATTGCAGGAGTATGTAAAAAAATTCAACCGGATTCTAAAACTTCTTCTTTACATTTATCATGCTTACCAAATGAAGCAATATGTTGTATTATCTCTTACTTAGAAAATGAAAAATGGGGGGTAGATGTTAAGAGTTTAGGAGCAATTAATCAGTCGGCGAACTAATTTATTTTTGAAAAGTCTTAATTTCTCTCTGTTATCCCACGATTTATTCACGGGATCTAGGAAAAATAAAAGACTGGACTCCGTGGTCAAGCCATGGAGTAACATACCAATCCACGCAACAACACCTCGTGGGAATAACATCGAACGTGTTTTCAATTACTCCCAATTAATAAGTTTTTTAAAGTAATTAATTTTATATAACAAAAAGTAATTTTCGTTACTTTTTAAAGCTCGTATATTCAATACAAAATCACTC
>NZ_JWSW01000054.1:0-7166 GCF_000828125.2 Rickettsia asembonensis
TTATCTTATCTCTCAACACTTCCATTAGAGATAGGAGTTGTCTTGAGGTTTTACTTAAAATTTTGCCATTATAAGAGGTAAGAGTACTCCATTCAGGAGGAATAAAATTACCGACAAAATTGTAGAAGATAGTGGGATTATTATCACTCTCATTATGGATTACACAATCAGGAGTGAAATGTGAGCAGCATATAGTGTGCATAAGACTTCAACTTAAACATTAGGTTTAATCGAGGTAATAGAGCAATTAAGACACCATTTTTAAAAATGCGAGGAGCATATAAGCAGCATACGGAGTAGGGGAGGTAAAATTAGTAGATTAAGAAAAGTTTGACTGTATGCTGGTGGGCGATAGAGGGCTCGAACCTCTGACCTTTACGATGTCAACGTAATGCTCTAACCAACTGAGCTAATCACCCTTAGAGCCTATCAGTAAATAAATTTTAATTAGTAATTAAAGAACTTTTTTAGCGAAAATTTATAAGATTTTTGTAGGAATAGTTATTCATATTTCAAAAAAATCTTATAATTTGCAGCAAAAAAGAATTAAATTATCGGTTAAAATTTATTTACTGATAGGCTCTAATAATTTTAAATTCTATATTTATTGCATAATGTACTAGATTTCAAGCTTTATTTCTATTATTTATAATATTTTATTACTTAGTCTATAATTTTATGGTGGATTTAAAAACTAAAGCCTTTGATATTTCTCAAAATTTTACTATTTCCCTTGACGGTCCTGCTGCTTCAGGTAAAGGGACTATCGGTTTAATGCTGGCAAAGAAACTTTCTCTTAAATATTTTCAATCAAGTATTGTTTATAGGCAGCTTGCTTTTGACTGTATTAATCAAAAAATAGATGTCACTGATATAGATGCAGTAATTGCTTTATCTAAAGAATTAAAGCTCGATAATAATTTTGACTTAGAAAATGAGGATATAGGGAATATAGCCTCGCAAATTGCTGTAATAAGCGAAGTTAGAAATAATCTAAATAAATATCTGATTAATCTAGTAAAAACAACGCCAAGAATCATTATGGAGGGTAGGGATATAGGTACCGTTGTTGCACCTGACGCCGATTTAAAGATTTTTATCACTGCAAATCCTCAAATTAGGGCTGAAAGACGATATAAGCAGTTGCAAGCAAAAGGAAAAACATGTATACTCGATGAGATTTTACGGCAAATAATTTTGCGAGATAAAAGAGATAAAGAGCGAAAAGCCGCACCGTTATTACCGGCTTCAGATGCTTTAATTATCGATACTTCAGAGCTTTCAGCTATAGAAGTCGTAGAAGAAGTAACAAATTACATAAAGAATAAGATAACTTGAAGAAGTGCTAGGTTATTTTATTCGATTTTATGGTGTTGTTGCGTGGCTATTATGTCATTCCCGCATGGCATTGCCCGCGTGGATTAATTTCACCTCTGTTATCCCGTGGCTTGACCATGGGATCCAGTTAAAAATACTAAAATTATTAGTATTTTTTATTGTTTTTATGGACCCCGTGGTCAAGCAACTATGTGACACACGGTGGGTTTTACCGATCCATGCGGGAATGATATAAAACACTTTTTTTAGCCATGCAACAGCATACCATTTTATTAACCTTTTAAAAAAATTTTATTAGTTTAGGATCTGTTAAAAGCTTACAGAACCTAGGACACTTTAGCTAATATTACGAGAAAAATATGTCAATAAAACTAAAACAACGATTTGTTCCACAACTTGCAGCAATTAATCACGAATTTGAAGAAGATTTTTCTAAAATGCTTGAAACCGTTGATACAAGTCATATAAAAGAAAAAACGGTAGTTAAAGGTCAAGTAATCGAAATAAAAAACGATATGGTTATTGTTGATGTTGGATTAAAAAATGAAGGTAGAATACCTAAATCTGAATTTTTAGTTTTACCTAAAGTTGGGGACGTAGTTGAAGTTTTCATCGAGAAAATTGAGGGACGTAACGGCAGAACGATATTGAGCCGTGAAAAAGCAGTTAAAGAAGAATTATGGGGACAACTAGAAATCATGTGTTCCAAGGGTGAATTTGTCGACGGTACGATTTTCGGTCGTGTGAAAGGAGGCTTTACCGTGGATTTATCCGGTGTAGTAGCATTCTTACCGGGAAGCCAAGTTGACGTTAGACCTATTAAAGATCCTACTTCTATAATGAATATTAAGCAACCGTTTAAAATTTTAAGCATGGATAAAAAGCTTGGTAATATAGTAGTTTCAAGAAGAGCTATTTTAGAAGAATCACGTTCCGAATCTAGAGATGAGATGCTATCTAAAATTAAAGAGGGCATGGTGTTAGAAGGAACCGTAAAAAACATTACTGATTACGGTGCGTTTATCGATCTTGGAAGTGTTGACGGTTTATTACATTTAACCGATATTTCTTGGGGAAGAGTTAACCATCCTTCAGAAGTATTAGAATTTAACCAAAAGGTTAAAGTAATGGTTATTAAATTTGATGAAAAAACCAAAAGAATATCACTTGGTATAAAACAACTTGATTCTAACCCATGGGAAGCAATTAAAGAAGAATTCCCCGTCGGTAAAAAAATGATCGGTAAAGTTACAAATTTTGCTGATTACGGCGTATTTATAGAATTAAGAGACGGACTTGAGGGACTTGTTCATTCAAGCGAAATTAGTTGGTTAAAATCTAATCAAAACCCTAGAAAAACGCTAACTATAGGGCAAGAAGTAGAATTCGTAGTTTTAGAGGTCGATACTGAAAAGCATCGTGTTTCTTTAAGTATTAAACAATGCCAAGAAAATCCTTTAATAAAGTTTGCTGAAAATAACCCTGTCGGTACTATAATTAAAGCATCGATTAGAAATATTACGGATTTCGGTATTTTTGTTGCACTCGGTAATAATATGGACGGCATGATTCATGAAGGTGATATTAGCTGGGAAGATAAGGGAACAGATCTATTAAAATCATACAAGAAAGGTGACGAAATAGAATGCAAAGTTCTAGCCATTAATATTGAAAAAGAACAAGTTAGCTTAGGTATAAAACAATTGTTGCCTAATCCATATCAAGAAATCAGTGACGAATATAAAAAAGGTACAATAGTTAAAGCCCTTATAACAGAAGTTAAAGATGATGGACTCGAAGTACTATTAAACAATAAAGTAGCAGGTTTTATTAAAAGAACTGAACTATCGGATAAAAAAGACGAGCAGAAGCCTGAAATGTTTAAAATAGACGAAGAAATAGAAGCAATAGTTGTTTCTATTGAGAAATCAACCGGTAGAATTTTATTATCGGTAAAAGCTCATAAAATAGCAGAACGTCAAAAAGCTCTCAAAGAATATGGTTCTAGTGATAATACCACCAATATGGGAGATATACTTGCTAATGCTTTAGAAGATAAGAAGTAGAAGCTTTTTTTCCAATTTGTCATACCGTGGCTTGACCACGGTATCCAGTTTGAAATGTTAAGTTATTTTTTGGATACCGTAGTCAAGCCACGGTATGACATTTTAATATAATTTCAGGAGAAAATATTAATGTCGTATGTACCGATAGTAATTGAACAAACATCACGCGGTGAACGTGCTTATGATATATATTCAAGATTGCTAAAAGAACGTATAATCTTTGTATGTAGTACTGTTGAAGATCATATGGCAAACTTAATCGTTGCACAATTATTGTTTCTTGAAGCAGAAAATCCTAAAAAAGATATATATATATATATCAATTCCCCCGGAGGAGTTGTAACCGCAGGGCTTGCTATTTATGATACAATGCAATATATAAAGCCTAAAGTAGCTACATTATGTATAGGTCAAGCTTGTTCTATGGGTTCACTTTTACTTTGCGGAGGCGAGAAGGGAATGCGTTATAGTTTACCTCATAGCCGTATTATGATCCATCAACCGTCAGGAGGTTATAGAGGACAAGCTACCGATATAGAAATTCACGCTCAAGAAACCCTAAAAATTAAAAGGTTACTTAACGAATTGTATAGTAAACATACTGGACAAGAGTTAAAACATATCGAAAAAAGTATGGAACGTGATAATTTCATGTCACCGGAAGAAGCAAAGAAATTTGGAATAATTGATAATATAATTTCTTCTAGAGATGCTATGACAATGTCAGCAAAATAAAAAATTGGTATTGCTAACTAAATATAGATTCGTCATTGCGAGCTGGCATTGTTGCGTGGACCGGTAACCCCACTATGTCTCCCCGTGGCTTGACCACGGGGTCCATAAAAATAATAAACAAATACTAATAATTTTAGTATTTTAACTGGATCCCGTGGTCAAGCCAAGGTATGACATAAGTGAAATTGATCCACGCAACAATTCATTGCGAGCTGCGACGAGCTATCTATACTTAGTTAGCAATGCTTAAAGAATTTTATAAAAAAATCTTATAGATTTAGTTTTATTATTATAGTATAAGAGAATTAATTTGTTATTGGGGTCATAGCTCAGTTGGTAGAGTGCTTGAATGGCATTCAAGAGGTCGAGGGTTCGATTCCCTCTGGCTCCACCATGTCTTATTTCTATTTCAATTTATAAACACTTCAAACAGTAAACATATTATAAACTAAGGACTTTTTACTCTTCAAAAAAGTTAGATAATATTCTTTAGATTAGTTTTAACATTAAGAGGCTATAAAGTGAATAAAGTAATTACAAAATTATCAGAAATTAAATTAGTCGGTATTACAGCCCGCACCTCAAACGCCGCAGAAATGAACACTGATACTGCAAAAATAGGGAAAACAATGCAGCAATTTTTTACAGGTAAATTACAAGATAAAATCCTAAATAGAAAAACTCCGAAAAAAGTTTTTGCAGTTTATACAAATTATGAGAGTGACGCTACCGGGGAATATACTTACTTTCTTGGAGAAGAAGTTACTTCTTTTGAGAATATAGATAAAGAATTTTCAACTCTTACTATTCCAATACAAACTTATGCAAAATTTACATCAGGTCCCGATCAAATTCCTAAAGTCGTTATTGATATGTGGCAAAAAATATGGAATATGAATACGGCAATGTTAGAAGGTGAAAGAGCTTACATAGCTGATTTTGAAATATATGATGAAAGAAGTAGTAATCCACATAATGCTGTAGTTGATATTTATATTGGTATTAAAAAGTTAAACTAGGCTATATGCTTTATCGGCAAGTTTTAAAAATAACTCATTTTCTATTCCATCCTCAAGATTCCAACAGATAGCTAACATAAGCTGGACAAAATACCAGCTTCTAACCTCTTGTAATTTAAAGACAAAATAATTTGCTACAAATTCGGTATCTTTCTCTATATCCATAATAAATGCACATACTTCATTTATAGGATATCCAATTACTCCTTTAGGGTCAATTACTACCCAATGCTTACTATTTTGTAATATATTCTCATGATGTAAATCACCGTGAAGTAAAATTTAAGACTCAGCATTTTGAAGAAGCTCATCTCTCAATTTTCTTGCCTTTTGTAAGTAAGTTTTAGGCAAATCCCATTCTTTATCCAAAGTTTTCAGCTGATCCTTGATATTAGGGAAGTGATGAATTTCTGGTATAGATGCTCTGTGCAGCTTGCTCATAACAGAACAAGCTATAGCAATTTTGTTATCTGATGAATATTCTTTTAAAGAAATACCAGGAACGGCTCGCTCAAGCAGTAAAGCTTTATCTTTTTGAGCTAGAATAGTTGCAGCACCAAACCCTGAAAAAGCTTTTAAAGCCTCCGCTTCGTTTGTTAGGTCTTTAGCAGTAAAGCTTAGCTTCAGTATAATAGGCTTATTATTTTGATAACCAGATAAAACATAATTGAAAGATAAATTATCTATAGGCTTAAGGTTAGACAAGTTCCATTCTTGAGCTAATTTTGATACAATTTCAGGTAGTTTTTCAAGCCAGATTTCCCCTTGCTCTTTATATATACTAATTATATTATTTCTAAATCTATCCATGTTATAGATTATATATGAATATACATTTTGAAAAAGCTAATTTAACTCATAAAGAAACTATTTTTAGCTGGTTAGAAGAACCGCATATAAAAGAGTTTTGGGATAATAGTAAAGAACACAAAGAGGATATACTGAATTTTATTAACGCTGTTGATTCGCTAAGCAGAACTTTTTTTATTGATCCTGATGAAAATAATCTGCGAGCTATACATGTTTATAGTAAAGCCGGTTTTAAACAAGTCGAAGAGTATAAAGTACAAAGCGGAGCATTTAAAGGTAATACAAGTTATTTAATGGTAAAAAATATATGAGTACAAATTATATTTTAATTCGTGATGCTAATAATAACGATATTTCTGCTATGGTTTCTTTATCTTACGCTAAACGCCGTAGCTATGAGAAAGCACAACCGTAATTTTGGCGATATAAAGAGGGGGTTGAAGAATCGCAAAGTAAATGGTTTAAGGAATTATTATTACAAGATGATTATATAATACTGGTTACAGAAGATGAAAATAAAATGCTTGGTTTTATTATAGGAAGATTAATAGAAGCTCCGGAAGTTTATGACCCGAAAGGACTAATTCTAATAATTGATGATTTTTGTGTTGAAACCGAAAATGATTGGTCTTTTGTAGGAGGATAGTTAATTGAAAAAATTAAGCCCAAAGCTAAGAGCAAAGGGGCTAGTCAAATATTAGTAGTTTGCGTAGTACATGACGAACCTAAACGCCAATTTCTAAAAGCACTTGGACTAAATGTCGCTTCAGAATGGTATATTACTGCTATATGAACATAAGCTTTACTCCGCTTTCTACTTCTCATTTTTCGCTTTTTTTAAAATGGTTAGAAATGTCGCATGTAAAGCTATGGTGGGATGAGGATATAAAGTGGAGTTTAGAACTAATCGAACAAAAATACTTAAGCTATGTCAGAGGATATAAGCTAGAAAATAATAGATATCTTTCCAAACCAACTTATAGAGAAGAATTTAAAGGAGACACTTCACCTCGCACCGCAGCGTATATAAACAATCGTGCAGATGCGAGTCTAGGCTCGACGTCTAAATTACCTCTAGAAGCGAAGTTTGGGAAGATATCTAATGAGCCTAAAAATATACAAGCTTATATTATGGAAGTGTTGAGAGATAAGGAATTAAGCAGAGAATTACAGGAAGGATATTTTTTTAGAAAATTTT
>NZ_JWSW01000056.1:0-7099 GCF_000828125.2 Rickettsia asembonensis
TTATCTCTCAACACTTCCATTAAGTGCTAGTTCCTTATATATCCTGTATACACGTTTATGATTCCAGCCAAAACCTTTGATATTACGTAAATATAAAAAGCAAAGACCAAAGCTCAAGTTCTTTTGATTGTATGTTAAATGCATTCCTCAGATGATAGCTTCTGCTTATATCTATAGCAGGTTTCACTGACACCAAAGATCTTACATGCGCTCCTTATAGAAATATCTTTTTCTTCAGATATTATTTTAGCCATCTCGCGCCTTTGTGATGGCTTCCTTACTTTTTTTCAAGTACTTCCTTTAATATATCAGCTCTTAGCCTTTCCTCAGCATACATCTTTTTAAGGCGGGTATTTTCCGATTCTAACTCCTTTAGCCTAGTAATCATCGGTAAATCCATACCTCCAAACTTTGATCTCCATTTATAAAATGTTGCTGATGATATTTTATGCTCCCTCAGTATAGATGCTACAGGCATGCCACTTCTCGCTTGCTTTAAGATAGACATGATTTGGCTATCACTGTGTTTTGATATTGTCATTTATAGAATCTCCTTTTTTATTTCTAGAAAATTCTACTCCTTTTGTCGATTGTTTTTGGGGAGGATTACCAGTAAATTATGCTTATTGGAATAATTTAATGATTTTTTTAGAGTATCCTGAAGAAATAAGAAAAGTCATTTATACAACTAATGCTGTAGAGGCAGTCAATAGTCAATTACGTAAAGTGACCAAGAATAAGAGAGTTTTTCCAAATGATAATGCTGTTTTTAAAACATTATATTTGGCAATTGAATATATGACTAAAAAATGATCTATGTCCATACCAAATTGGAACAAGGCTATGGCTCATTTTTTAATCAAATTTGAAAATAGAATATAAACTCTAGAATTTATTTACACACTTATTTGGACAAAACCCTTTTATAGAATTGAATCTTTATTTGTCGGTAATTTATAAGTTAACTCTCACTTTAATACTACCTGCATGTCCTTGATATTTTTTAGCTAGATTAGCATCATAATTAATACTATATTCCATCATATTATGTTTGATCGTAACACCTAGACCTAAATTATAATCTACTTTGTTACTTCTGTAGTTTATTGTTGGTAAACGCTCATCTATACCTTGCATTCTTGCATCAGTTGCAGGAGATTTATTCTTAATGTTATAATTAACAAAGACATAAGCCTCTGGCGTTACTACTAGACTGTCTGCATTATCTACATTATCCAGGTGTCTAAAATAAATATCCTGATATACTCTGAGTCCTGCTATACTGCTTAGCTTATTATAATTTTTCTTGCGAATAGTTAGATTCTGAAAACTAGTGCCAGTTTCTGTATAACCTTTATCTCTGATGAATGAGCCTATCGCTCCAAGGCTAGGGGTCACATAAGCGTTATTTCCTAGAGAATGATTATACCCCAGTGATACACTGCCACTATATAAATGTGATTTATATTTACTGGACGCCACTTCACTATCAAGTACATTCTTAGCTATAGCAGTATAACGCATCTTGCCGCTTCTAATATAACTCTCTGCATAAGATATAGTACTGTTTAAATACCAATTATAATTTGGTATATTATATGCACTGTAAAGTGAGAACATATTAGTTCTTACTTTGTCTATATTACCTATATTCTGATATTTTGGTCTTATACTAGTATATGCATTTGTATATGCAATACCTAAAAGTATATTATCACATACAAGACTATCGAACCCTATAGTATTGCTATGTCCCTTTGTTTTATAGCTACTGAAATATTCGGCATTCTTACCGCTTACTTTATCCTTACTATGATTTATTAAGGATCTTGCCCACATTCCATATCTACTTTCTTCATATATATTATCGTTACATCTACATGCATTATCACCACCAGCGGCAATAGCAGCTTGGCTCATGCCAAGGCCAGTATTTGATAATCTATTATGGATAGCATTCATTGCAACTTTATTGGTCTCTGTAAGTGTTTGGCGCAATGCTACTTGCACTATAGCACTATCTCTTTCTTTTGTATGATCTAATATTCTGGCCAGCATCTCTTCTGCTTGTTCTTTATCTAATAAACCTATATTATTCTTAAACTCTTCAACATTACTATTTGTTGTTACATGCTTTAATTCTTCCATAAACATATTATCTTGTACAGAATCAAAAACATAATCCGTATCTATTACATCATTTGAATCATCATACGCATATAAAGTCAAAGAACTTGCATCTAACTTCCGCTTCACAAACTTATTTTGTTCACCACTACTATCAAGTATAATCTGATGCTCTGGATCACTTAATGGCAATATGTTACTACCATCCTCTGCCAAAATAATATTATATTTAGTATTATCAGCTATTTTGCTGATGTCACTATTAGTAAATGATAATTTTACTATTAATTCACTTACATTTGATAAATCCAAGGTGCTACCTGGTGCAAGTATTATATTACCACCGGATAAACTAGATTCATCATATGTAGTATTTATCATGAGCTGATTAGTGAAGATATTTATGCCAGATAATGTTAATATCTTATTATCAAGTATAATAGTGCTATTATTAGCACTTATATTACCTGCTATTGAGATATTATCTGACACCTGGATATTAGAACTATTAATATTCATAGTTCTTGTGCTTACATCGCCATTAAATATTACATTTGATCCATGAGATATATCTATATTATTACCACTTGATAATGTCTTATTAAATTTAGTATCGCCATTTATAGTAATGTTGCCCTGACTATTTACAGTATCTGCAAAATATGTACTGCCACTCACCTTTATACCGCCTTTAGTGTGTACTGTACCTTGAAACTTAGTAATAACATTATCTTGATCAAAATTAACAGTATTGCGTACATTTGTAGTCAATGGTGCAAATAATGAGAATGATGATAATGCGTTGTTACTGATAGTATTAGCTAAAATATTATTACATGCCACATTACCTGCAAATAACGTTTTGCCTAATGTCTTAATATCTCCATTACTACTAATATCTCCATTCAACTCTGTATTATCATGACTTGATATACTGCCAACTGGACTAGCACTAGCACCAATATTGCTGTTTATAATATTATTATTAGCAAAATTTAAATTGACTGGCTGACCTCCTGTTATATTCATACCACCTACATACTTTATATTAGAGGGAAATGTGATTGTTCTACTGCCGTTGCCTTGTAACTCTATTATAGAGTAATCACCTGGGGTCTTAAATGTTACATCTCCTACTCCTGCTTGCAACATTGTAAGATTTGTTACTACTCCGTCAATAGCCCCTTTGCTTTCGAAATTAATTGTACCATTATTACCTCCCATACTATTAACATTACCAGTAATCTTTTGCCCATCTGCTATATTTATTATGGCTGCATTGTTTTGGAAATCTATATTGCCATCAATATTGCCGATTGCAGTTAGTGTTGTATTTGTTGTAAAAGATAAATTAGAGTGTATATCTGCAAGTGTAATTGTAGGTACATTAAGCTCAAGATCAGTAGTATGTATAGTAGATTCAATATTAAGAACACCATCTCCTGATAATTCAAGTTGCTTAAGTTTATGTACGTCTGTTCCAAGTAGGCCACCTTTAATGGTCAGAGTATTGCCAGCACTGGCTGATAACTCAACTCTTGCAAAATTATCCTTACCTGGATCAAGATCAATCAGTAATGTGATGCTGCGGTCATTAACGCCTGCGCCGCTACTTACATTTGATAATTTGACAGTAGCATTCTCATCTATAAAGTTAATACTTTGACCTGGACCTAAAATATCTAAATTCTGATCAGCTATATTAGATACATCAATAGCGTAAATAGCTGAAGGGGAAACGCGCATAGAACCAGCTAGAGTCAGCGGAGTTTTAGATCTAGATAAACTATTAAGTATCTCTACATCATCTAATCTGTTTAAATATGCAGTAGGGGATGTAGTACCAATATTAATATTTGGAATCTTTGCTGTGCTGCAGCTCTGATCAGTAAAATTAGAGCCAGATACAATATTTAACTGAGATATACTACTTGCATCCATACTGTCTTGCATAGTAACAATGCCTTGCGTTTCCATCATAGCAATCTCGTTACCTGGTACACCTATAGTAGCGGGAGCATTGTCACTTGTAATAGTCAGCCCTTGAGTACCACCGCTAAGCAGTAATATCCCCCACCTCCTGTATCACCTGCAAGATTTGCTGCAAATGACGCTACTCTAGCATCATTACTACTTGTATTTTCTATTTGAAAAGTAGAGTTAGCTCCTAAGAACTTAATGCCATTACCTCCAGGAGCTAGTAATGTTTTGTTGCCACTTGCAAGATCTATAGCAAGTATTTTATTATCTGATATATTGATGCTACCTACTTCAAGATCTATCGTTGTTAATTTTGGCAAATTCACATCTAATGTAGCATTTTCAGCATTTTGAATTGGAGATTTTAAAATATATGCTTTGTCACCAGAAAAATTAATTGTTGCCGCTTGACTTTGGCAATCTATATTACCAGATATTCCAGCGGTCACCAAAGTTCCTGCATCATTAAATGTTACGTTACCAATTATGCCTTTTTGCGTTGCTAATGTTCCTGCTTGACTAAATAATACATCACCAGTAAGTAGGGCACTGGCTGTAACACTTGCTGCAGCGTTTGCTACCTCTATAGTCTTAGCATTCGCTGCAGGAATTGTGTTGTCTCCAGCTCCAGTAAACTTCAGTGTAGTTAGTGCGTTAGTAGCTCCAATACTGCCATTAACAGTACCTACACCTAAAAACTCTAATGTACCAGCTGACGTGCCACTACTATCAATATCACCTGTAATAGTCTTACCATCAGCAAGCTGCAATACTCCTTCATTACCTGCAAAATCTACATTACCTGTTATTCCACCATCTGATATTAAAGTGCCATTACTACTAAAGCTTAACTCAGAGGTTAGTAAATCTGTTGCTGTAATTGGACCAATACCGCCAATATCCACATTACCTGCATATAATTGTCCTACACTTGCAGCTGTGTCTTGATTTAAATTTACTTGCTTTAGCTTTTTATCAGTAGCACCTACTACACCTACATTACCATCATCTATTGTAATAGTACCTATATTATCTGCACTCGTTGTAATACTGCCTGCTACTCCTTTATCTGCTACTAAACTGCCGTCACTACTAAATAATACATCACCTGTTACAGTATTATATGCTGTAAATGTTCTATCTGACGCTCCACTATTAGTTAGTACCAGCGTTGCATTACTACCACTAAAATTAATAGAAGCATTATCATCTAATAAATCTATATCACTATTTACTGCATCAATAGTCAAACTCTTACCATCTGCAATGTTTATGGTGTTTATAGTTAAAACACTGGGCATGCTAGTTGTAACATTATTATCTACATTTAATACTGCACTACTAGCATTAGATATCAAGCTAGGATTAAATATAGTATTATCCCCGCTTAAAATTAATTTTCCTGAATCACTGAAATCAAATACAGATGTTAAAGTCATGCCAGAGCCTGACAGGGTTAATGATTTACTTGCAGCAATGTTAAATGTATTGTTAATTGAAGCAATACTATTATGTGTTAATATGACATTATCATTTATGTTGATGGTAGATCCTCTATAAATATTTGAACTAAAGGTACTATTAATAGTAACAGGAGCATTGATGTTTAATATTGATGTATAAGTAAAATGTATGTTAGACACTCCGCTATAATCATTAGCTGGTGGATTATTGTCTACGCCAGCAGTACCAGTGAAAGTCCAAATTTGTCCTTTAAGTGGTCCTGCTGTTTTTAACCTTTTTAGTTTTGATTTTCCTGCGATTGAACCAATAGTTGGTGATGCTGTACTATTAGAGTAATAACCTAACATTGATAATGTATGATCAAGCCGTATAGCACCTATTGTTTTTGATACATTTGTGACAAGTTCTATATTATCTGCTCCAACTACTACAGTATTTCCATCTACAAATGCCGGATCCCAATTTGTTGCCGTATCTGATAATAATGCATTGCCAGTCATGGTACTAATACCGGTAGCAATTGATAAACTTGATGTTGTGAGTAAATAGACTGCCCCTATTAATTTCTTAAGCATATATCAAATCTTTATATTATTCTGATTCTTCAACTATATCTCTGTGGCAAATTGACTTATCTCTCCAGAAAATACAACCTCATTATTTTCAGCACTATATGACCACGATAGAGAATGATTATCACCGCTATTCTCCCAAGTTAATTGCTCTTTCTCATTATCATAGCTGTCTGCTGTGTTCCATGTTATGTTTGGTGATTCTCCATCAGGTTTATGTAGTGCTAATGCTGTTGTTTGTCCCACTGTTCCTTTATCTAATAAGACTGTTTGTGTTTCAAAACTATAGCTACTATCTTGTAACCTCTTGTCTAGTAATGCCTGTAATGGTTTTAAATTAGTCACTTGACAATTATTAGCTTCTATTTTTGATAAGTTCACTGTCAATGAAACAAAGTCTATATCATTTAATATAGTATTGCTTACCTGCAATGTTTTTATATTTGTTAATGATGATAGTGATGTGAAACCATCTGTTCCTGTAAGACTTAAATTAGATATGTCTAATTCTTCTAAATTTGTGGGTAAGTTATTGATACTAGCTGTGGTTAGACATACTGCAATTAAGCTCTTGAGTTTCATACATGATTTTAATGGCTCTAAACTATCTATAGCATTATAACTTATTATTAGCTTTTCTAGATTTGTTGCGTATTCTAATCCGGTTAAATCTTTTACCCCTTGATCAAAAACATTAATATTAGTTATGCTTGCTATTTCTTCCTTAGTGATAGATTCTGCATCATTTTTCTTCAATATTCTATGAATAATCCTACTTAGCTTCTTATCCGGTATGCTTACTGCATTATTATCTTCTTCCATAAACTCTACCTATATTTTCTATTAACAAACCATTGAGTATGATGCACTCATAAACTTTGAAGGTAAACATTTTATTGTGCTTTTAATCTGAAATATATTACTGATGGTGCAAATATACTATAATGCCTGCTTGC
>NZ_JWSW01000058.1:0-6593 GCF_000828125.2 Rickettsia asembonensis
GGTACTCCAGATTGGGAGTTTATGGAGAATTATATTAAATCACTTCCTTATAGTTCTTCTTTGTAAGATATTGTGGATAAATAGTATTCTATACGTAAAAGAATTATTACGTTTAAATAGTAATAATGTTTGGTTTGGCGGTAAGCTGGAAACAAAAACTTTAGAAGGATGAGGATATGATTATTACGTTATGAATCAAGTTAGCGATCAGCCTGCTAGTACAATGATGGCATGCCCAAACGTAAAAGCAACCATAAAACCGGTTAGTGTATTTTTAGGCGATGAAACATTTTTAAGATATAATAGCAAACTACCTATCGTAGTATATGCTCCAAAAGATGTTGAACTACATTACGTTATTTGGCATCAAAATGATATAATCAATTCTGCAAATGAAGGTTAGTATTATAGATATATCGTCATTGCAAGTAGCTGAAGTTGTTATTGCATGGCTTCTATGTCATTCCCGCAGAAGCGGGAATCCAGCATAAAGCGAGATAAATCGAGCTTTTAATTTTAAAAATTTGCTGTATTTATGCTTTTTTTCTGGATTCCTGCTTCCGCGGGAATGACATAGAATGCGGGAACGACATCAAAACTTAAAATCAACTCTTTTTAGTCAATACCTAAATTACTCAAAATCTTCCTCTACAGCTTCAACTTCTTGCACTTCCGGTACAAAATGTTTAAGCATGGATTCAATGCCGTCTTTTAAGGTGATAGTAGAGCTTGGACAGCCAAGACATGCACCACGAAGAGCTAATTTAACTATACCATTTTCAAAGCCTTTATATATTATATCACCACCATCTTGTGCAACAGATGGACGCACTCTAGTTTCAATAATCTCTACAATTTGCTTCTCTATTTCCGAAAGCCCATCAAGGTTATGATTTACATTATCTGCTTTTGTACTTTCTTCAAATACCGGAAATCCCGAAACAAAATGATCCATAATAACCATTAAAACTTCAGGCTTTATAACTTGCCAATTACTTTCAGCTTGCTTAGTCACTGTTATAAAATCACTACCAAAAAATACTGATTTTACATTATTAATATAAAATAGTGACTCTGCAAGTTTGCTTCTTCCTTTAACTTCAGCAATATCGCTAAAAAATACCGGCTGTTCACTACTTATTTCCTGCCCCGGGAAAAACTTTATTGCATCAGGGTTGGGAGTATCTTCAGTTTGAATAAACATAATTAAAGTACACTAATAAATTTGTTGATTATTATAAATCGATAGTACCGTTTTTACAATATATTTGTATTTATCTTGGAGATTATTGCGTGGACACTTAATCGTCATTGCGAGACGGCGTTGTTGCGTGGACCAACTTCACCTCTGTCATACCGTGGCTTGACCACGGTATCCAGTTAAAAATACTAATATTATTAGTATTTTTTGTTGTTTTTATGGACCTAGTTAGCAAGCCACGTGGTGACACAGGTGGTTTTACCGGTCTACGCAACAATGCCTTGCCGAGACCACGAAGTGGCTGCGGCAATCTAGAAAAGATAATAAAAAATATCAATTTATAGCATTTTTTTACTGGATTGCTTCGTCAATTACTTCGTAATTTCCTCGCAATGACGAGAAAGCTGATCCACACAACAATACTACGCGGGAATAACATAAGGCGGTAAATATCTAATTAATATATAAGCCGGTATAAAACAAAATCCTGCTACGATGAAAAAATAAGTCCAACCTAAATAAGTAGCTGCATAGCCTGAAATACTACCGAACAATATGGTACTAATATAAGCAATAGAAGTAATTAAAGCAATTTGGGTTATACAATATTTAGAACTACAACATCTTAATTGGTAAGAAAAAAACGGCGACATAGTTAAGCCTTTGGTAAATTCTTGAAAAAAGACCGCTATATACAGACTTGTAATATCTCGATTATAAAAATAGAGAAATAAAAAAGATAGGCTAGATAAAGCATGATATATTAATGCTTTTTTAAGCAAATAAGAATATTCATATTTTCGGCACAAAAAACCGCCTATAAAACCTCCAAGGATTGCAGCACACATACCGAAAGCTTTATATCCAAGAGCTAAATCTTTCTTCGTATACCCAATATCGAGATAAAACATATTCGGCATAATTGAAAGAAAATTATCTTGAAGACGATATAGAAGCATAAAACTAACAATTATTAGCCATTTAGGTTTCTTGATAAAGTCATAAAAAGCATGCCAAAATCTATCAAAATCATTAATAATTATCTTATCTTTAAATTTAAGCGGATAAATTATAATTAATAGTAATGACGGTATACATAAAATTGCCATAGCACGATAAACATCTTGCCAAGATATGATAGTTGATAAATATAACGCTCCTGAACCTGCTATAAGTATACCTATTCTAAAGCCTGTAGTACAAGCTGCCTCACTTATGCCCCAATTTTTATTTATAATAAGTAACATCTGTGATGATTGAAGCAACATATCATAAATGGAAGAAAAAAATGCCACAGCTACTAAGCATAAAGCAAATGGTATAAAATGAGTATTAGGGTTAAAATTTGTTAGAACATATACACAACAAATACAGCTAACCAAAGCAATAATTAAACAATATTTATATCCTCGCTTACTTAAAGGAGCAAAACTTACTTTTTCTAGTAAAGGACCCCATAAAAATTTAAATATATGAATAAAATTAACTAAACTAAAAAGCCCGATAGTGATTTTATCAAAACCGGATTCTCGAAGCCAAAAAGAAAGAGTTGAACCGGTAAGTAAATAAATTAAACCTCCGGGAAAAGAAATTATTAATATAAAGAAAATATTAGATATATATTGAAATCGTGAAAAATTTAAATTTATGAATTTATTCTCCTTATATAAAATGATTTGATGTTATCCTTGTAAAATCTATGTCATTCCTGCTTTTAGCAGCGTTGTTGCATGGCTCGATTTTCCTCCTGTCATCCCGTGATTTATTCACGGGATCCAGTTAAAAATATCAATAATATTGATATTTTTAGTTGTTTTTCTGGATACCGTGGTCAAGCCACGGTATGACATCGAGGGCATTTTTTAAGCCATGCAACAACGCTGCTAAAAGCAGGAATGACATGAGAACCATGCAATACGTCCTACAAACTATGAGACTTTCTTTCTTTTATTACCGTAGCTGTTACCGCCAAAAGTTTTTTTACGATTATTATCAAAAGAATTAAACTTTTTACCCTCACCGCCGGCTCTTTTACCGAATGATCTTTTACGATTATTTTTATCACTCCTAAACTCACTTCGTGGTGTAGATTCTCCTTTATTTACTAGACGATCAATTGCACGCCATCTAATAACATCATCAGGAGAAATAAAAGACAGTGCATGTCCGGTAGCCCCTGCTCTACCCGTTCTACCTATTCTATGTAAATAATCTTCAGGACACATAGGTAAATCATAATTAATAACATGCTGTGTATGAGAAATATCAAGCCCACGAGCCGCTACATCAGTTGCTACCATTATTCTATGATTTGACTTACGAAATGATAAAATTACTCTTTCACGTTGACGCTGACTTAAATCACCATGTATAGCTTCTGCTTTATGATTTTCATATTTTAACATTTTAGCTAATTGATCGGCAGAGCGTTTAGTCTTCACAAAAATAATTACCGATCCTTCCCTATTACCAAGTTGTTTAGTTAATTCACTAAATTTTTCTTTATCAGAAACATGCATTGATTCCTGTTTTATTTCTGCAGCTGCTTTATTAGTAGCACCTACCGTAATACGTACTGGATTGTTTAGATATTTTTGAGAAACAGCAATAATATGTTTTGGCATAGTAGCGGAAAACATTAAAACTTGTCTTTTTTCCGGTAAAAATTTATTGATTTCTTCTAACTGTTCTTTCATCCCCATATCAAGCATTCTATCCATTTCGTCAAGTACAGTTATGCCTATGCGATCAATTTTTAAACTTCCTCTATTTAAGTGATCGATAATACGCCCTGGCGTACCGATAATCACTTTCGGATTCTTTTTTAATTGCATAAATTGTTTAGGCATCGGTTCACCGCCTATCAAAACTGCACTATTAATTTTATAGGATGTAGTTACTTTATTTAAAGTACTGTGTATTTGCGTTGCTAATTCTCTAGTCGGGACAAGAATTAAAGCAGTAGTTTTATTTTTAATAAATGAATCAATTAACGGCAATAAATAAGCGAGAGTTTTTCCTGAACCTGTTTGGCTAGAAGCGAGTATGTCCGACCCCGCCATTGCAACCGGAATCGATTGCTTTTGTATTTCAGTCGGCTCAGTGATATTCATTGTCTCAAGAGCGATAATTAATTCTTCAGATAAATTAAAATTTTTCATTATATAATCCAATATAGTTTTAAATCAAAATATGCACATTATTGATTAGACCTATTACATAACCCATTTCTTAAAGATATATGAGACGCTCTCTCAGCCTTACATACTTTATTAGTACGCTTGAGTAGAAATCTCTTATTCCCTTTATTAAGAACCTACCTGTAAATAAATTTTAACCGATAATTTAATTCTTTTCGGCTGCAAATTATAAGATTTTTTTGAAATATGAATAACTATTTCTTCAAAAATCTTATCACTTTTCGCTAAAAAAACTCTTTAATTACTAATTAAAATTTATTTACAGATAACCTCTAAGATAAGTTATGCAGGTCTATTGTATAAAAAATAAGTTATAGTAAATTAAAATAACGACTTATATAATTATCCTGAATCAAAAAATATGCTTAAGCTAGATTACAAACCAACTAAATATATAAAACGATAATGAATAATGAAACTATTTTAGAATCTTATTCAAGCCAGAATAATATTATTAGATTTATGGCATTTTCATGCCTCTTAGTAAAAATAATTTATTATACTTAAAATTATATAGGTTATTATAAGACAAAAACAAAATATTTACTATTTTGATAAAGATGACTAGGCTACCCTAAATTATAAACAATTTTGGATAGCTGCTTTTGGCATTATATAATATATTTATTTAATTCTGAGGTTAACAGCATAGGCTTTTCCTTGCTTTTCTTCAAGATCAAAAATTACATTTTGTCCTTCTTCAAGGCTATGTAAACCTGCTGCGTCTACGGCTGATTTGTGTACAAACACATCTTTGCCGTCATTTTCCTGTTCAATAAATCCAAAATTCTTCGTAGAATTATACCACTTAACTTTACCTACTATATTTGTAGCCATAAAAACCTTTATTAGATAGAAATTACTTATTTGAACTTAACACACGCTTATAATAACTAAAACTTAAATTTTACTTTAAATCTTATTTAATATAAGAGCCGATAAAAATTCATTATGCAAAACTACCTTACCTTGCGGCATTTGTCAATAAACATATCAATAATATACAAGAGAAAGTATTACTTTCTGAAACTAATCTATCATATTATTACTATTTTGTCACTATTTAAGTTAATTATCTAATAAATTAATGAGTAAACTAACTATTTTAAAGTGGTTTAATAATTTTTTTATATCAGACTAATATATTAATGATAAAAGTACTTGCTTTTTTGTATTTTTTTTATTAATCTGTCACCGTGAATTAAATAGTATACTGTATACAATATACTATACACTGGTCTTGCCCGCGTGATGGAATGGTAGACATAACGGACTTAAAATCCGTGGAGCGTAAGCTCTTGCCGGTTCAAGTCCGGCCGCGGGTACCATTCGCCATTTTTAGGCAAATTCACCAATGTATCAAACGGCGAACGCAGCATAAAATCAAGCTTTTCAGCATTTTTTACTTAACAATACATACGCTTTAATAAATTTTGTTTATTATATTTGTACTTCAGAATTTGTAGGATCAAGTTCAATTGCCTTATTATAAGACTCAAGAACTAATACATATTTACCTAGTAAATAGAAAAAGCCGTATTTTTGAGTAAGATAGATTTATTAAATATATAATTATTACAATTAACAATTATAATTATTGACTTCTTTTAATTCCCCCTATAAATTACTTCTCTCAAATGATAATTAAACTCTATAATTAATATATAAGCTAATTTTAAAGAGTTTAAATATGGAAAATAAAGAAGAAGAAATTTTAACCTCTCAGTCTTATATTGATGAAGAGGAAGAAAAGCGATTAAAAGCTCAAAATGCAAGGAAAGAGCTTAAGTTAATACTAATAACTCTTGGAATAGTTTTGACTAGTTTTTTAACTTTCTGTTATTTCTTTTTTAATTATGCAGAAGAAAAAGCAGCAGAGTATAAATTACAGCAGGAACAAGAAGCTAAAGCAACTAATAAAATAGAATGATAGCCGCTGAAATGCCAAAAGTTACAATTATTAATACTTCTTTATTATTTATTATTGCAACTTTTTATTTTTACTTTAATTGTAATCAACTATTATTAACAAAAATAAGAAATAGCTTTAATGGAAGTGTTGAGAGATAAGGAATTAAGCAGAGAATTACAGGAAGGATATTTTTTTGGAAAAATTTGTGTTTAAATTTAAGATAAATTTTGGTCAGTATATATAAAATTAGTAGAAATTTTGTTACTATCTATGTGTTATC
>NZ_JWSW01000043.1:0-6251 GCF_000828125.2 Rickettsia asembonensis
CAGGAAGCATGTCCGTATATTGCTTACTCTAAAGATAGCCGTTATATCTTAGGTTATAGCAATACACAACAAATACCAAAGAATATAACAAAACAATGGGATTGGATTCCTAAAATTTTGGAATTACAAATAAGTAATAATGATGTTGTAGCTATTTTCCATACGTTAAATCATTGGTTAAACCATGGTAATGATGTTAAAATTTTAGGATAAATCTTGGGCTATGGATTTCTCTATCCATAGCCTTTATAATCCGGCATTCTCGATAATCCATTTACGAAGTCTAACAATCGGCGGAGTGTTTATAAGAGCGGTAGAAGGTAGAACTTTGCCGTTAGTATTAAAATTAATTATAGGTTCTATACCGTATATGCTATACCATGGCTTTAACGGTGAGCTATTTGAATATTTACGGTGAAACCAAGATAAGAAAGGTGCTGTTTCTTCATATTCTATTATTTTAACCGATTGTGGATTCTTGTGATATATAAGGCTAAGTACAGATTGGTCGGAATGATGCCATTTATATTCATCGTAATTAGGATGAATATTATAATCCTTGCCTGAAAGAATTCTAATATCTTCACAACTTCTTAGCCATTTTTCAATAAAAGAACGAGAAAGTTCGGTATTACGCACAACAATAACGGCACTCCAAATATGATCGTTATTTCTGCATTCTTTGTTCAGACAATCCATTAAAGCGAAAGTTTCACCTTTAACAAAACTACCATTTTTACGATCGCGATCATGTACCAGTAATATATCATTATCGCCTAAAAGATTTGTTAAATTACTGATATGTTTTTTAATAACAAAAGCTGAATCAAATATACTATAATAGCTCCTTCCGGTGCATTTTTCATTGTTTCAAGTATAATATAAGGTTTCCATAGCCATAACCCCGCTCCTGTAGGTTCATTAAAAATTTCTTGATTTTTTTCTATAAATGCTTGATTTATATGCTTTTTCTTATAGTTAAATATGAAATCTATACCTTTATTAATCGTATAGTGAGTAGTAGCATTTTGATTACGATAAACATATTCCGGACCGTTGGCATAAGAAACTAAATAAATAGGCTCTTTTATAGAATTCTGAATAGATAAATCTACTTTTTGTAATGATAAATCATTAATAAAACCTTGGCGTGCATATTCTAAGATAATTAGTACGGAATAAATTAGAGCTAATGTAATAATCGTTTTGTATAATATTTTAAATAACATATGATTTTTTGAATTCTTTAGGCTATGTCATTGTAAGGAGGTATTGCCCGCGTGGGTATTACCTCGTCATTGCGAGCAGCCATAGGCTACGCGGATCAATTTCATCTCTGTCATCCCGTGGCTTGACCACGGGATGACACAGTGGGTTTTACCGGTCTACGCAACAATACTTGCTCGCAATGACGAAATCAATAATTTTTAAACAACGCTGATTATAGCATTTTAATATATTAAAAGATAGTGTTGTAATTTAATTATAAATTTAGTATAACTTGCTGTTTGTTTAAGGTTGGTATGATTAATTTAGGGGATAAGCAGTCTACTATAGTTGTCGCGATGTCAGGTGGGGTTGATAGTTCGGCGGTTGCCGCAATGTTGCATGAACATGGACACAATGTTATAGGTATTACCTTGCAGCTATATGATCACGGTATGGCAGTAGGGAAAAAAAATGCCTGTTGTGCCGGTCAGGATATTTACGATGCTAAAATGGTAGCAAATAAGCTAGGTATTCCCCATTACGTACTTGATTATGAGAGTAAGTTTAAAGAGTCGGTAATAGATAATTTTGTCGATAGCTATTTACAAGGCGAAACCCCGCTTCCATGTGTGCAATGTAATAAATCGGTGAAATTCAGGGATCTAATTAAAACGGCTAAAGAGCTTGGAGCAGATAAGCTTGCTACCGGTCATTACGTACGAAAAATAAACGGTGTTCACGGGGTGGAGTTACATACGGGACTTGATCCGGCAAAAGATCAGAGTTATTTTTTGTTTACTACTACTAAAGAGCAATTGGAATATTTGAGTTTTCCTCTTGGGGGGCTTACTAAGGATGAAACACGTAGGCTTGCTAGTAAATTTGGGCTTGAGGTAGCAGATAAACCCGATAGCCAAGACATTTGCTTCGTACCTGATGGAAATTATAAGAGTGTAATAAATAAAATACGTCCGGGAGCAAGCGAAAGTGGCAAAATTATTCATGTAAACGGTTTTGAGCTAGGAGAGCATAGCGGTATAATTAATTATACTATAGGGCAACGTCGTGGCCTTGGTATACCTTATAACGAGCCTTTATATGTAGTAAAGATTGATCCTAAGGACAATATAGTATATGTAGGACCGGAGTCTGCATTACATGTGCAGGAGTTTATAATTAAAGACATAAACTGGCTTGCAGATGAGATTAAAGATAATGAAAAGCTAGAAGTAGAAGTTAAAATTCGTTCGACAAGACCGCCTCGTTTAGCTGAAATAAGCAAACTCGACGATGATAAAATGAAAGTAAAATTTTTATCCGAAGAAAAAGCCGTTGCCCCTGGGCAAGCATGCGTTATTTATGCAGGCGAAAGAGTACTCGGCGGCGGGTGGATTACTAGAGATATAAGGTAGATTAAGTCCAATTTGTCATCCCGTGGCTTGACCACGGTATCCAGTCTTTTTTAATTTTTTCTAGATCCCGTGGTCAAGCCACGGGATGACATTTAAGAATTACTGGATCCCGCTACAAGCTCGCGGGATGACACACAATTCACAAAAAAAATAAGCTCACTAAAACAGGAGAAACTAATGAGTTTTTTAAGGAAGAAAAGTTTTGAATCAGTAAAAGAGATAGGTAGCTCAAGCGGTCTTAGCAAGACTCTTGGAGCGTTCGATTTAATATTACTAGGTCTTGGTGCAATGATTGGTACCGGCGTATTCGTTGTTACCGGCATAATTGCTGCTAAATATTCAGGACCTGCAGTAATGGTATCTTATGCAATTGCCGGTATTACCTGTATTTTCGTAGCACTTGTTTATACCGAACTTGCTGCAATGCTTCCAACTTCCGGAAGTATTTATACTTACTCCTATGTTGCATTTGGTGAAGTATTTGCTTGGATGATCGGTAGCGTTATAATATTAGAACTCGGTGTTGCTGCAGGAATAGTAGCTGCGGGCTGGTCGGGTTACGTACAAGGAATATTAGCGGCAGGCGGAATTAATTTACCGAAAGAATTAACTACAGTACCGACAAACGGCGGTATAATAAATTTACCGGCATTTTTAATCTCGGTATTTATTGGATTTATTTTATATTTAGGTACTAAAGATAGTAAGCGACTAAATGCAATTTTAGTTTTCATAAAAATGGCTGCAATATTTGTATTTGTACTCGCTGCTGCTCCTCATTTCGATGCTACTAACTGGAGCAATTTTATGCCTTTCGGTTTTAGTAATGTTTTAGTAGGTGCATCTATTTTATTCCTAGCTTTTACAGGTTTTGGAACGATTGCAACTGCAGCTGAGGAATGTAAAAATCCAAAGCGTGATATAATGATTGGTATTATCGGCTCGCTTGTTCTAACTACTATAGTTTATGTAACAATGGCAGGGCTTGTGACCGGTATTGCACCTTTTGATCAGTTAAATAACGATCAACCACTTGCTTATGCTTTAACTATCAATAATAGCAAGATTGGCTCTGCTATTGTTGCAACTGGTGCGGTTTGTGGCATGATGACGGTGTTGATGATGAATATTTACGGTACTTCTCGTATTTTTTATGCTATTGCACGTGACGGTTTACTACCGAAAAGTTTTGCAAAATTGCACCCAAAATATGATAGCCCGTATATTACGATTATAATATTTGCTTCTTTAGCTGCTATCCTTGGAGGATTTTGCTCTACGGAATTATTAACTCAATTAACTTCAATGGGAGCATTAATTGATTATATAACCGTCACAATAATAGTGGTATTATTTAGGATAAGATTACCTGAAGCACAAAGACCTTTTAGATGTCCTTTAGTATTTATTATTGTACCGTTTATTTTAATTGCTTGTGCATACTTACTATTTATTCAAATATATGACGGTGAATTTAATCTATTAATGGCAGGTCGTGCGTTAATATATTGGTTTATTACAATATTTGTTTTATATATTGTAAGATCGTTCTTTATGAAAAAAGAGCAAAAATAGGTATACTCGTTTAATTTGAAAAATTGGCGTCGTTGTTTTATATTTTTTGATCCTCACGTACTAGTATGTACGCTGCGGTCAAAAAATATAAAACGCCTTGCTCTTTTCCAAATTAAACGAGTATACCTATTTTTTGTTTATTATAGGATACCCGAGTCGTCATTGCGAGGAGCGAAGCGACGTGGCAATCTTGTCAAGTATCCTGAGATTGCGTACGTACAATTACTTCGTAATTTCCTCACAATGACGATTTGGTATCCACACAAAACCACAAAATTAAGCAAATGACTGAAAAGCTGCAACCACTCCGAGGAATGAAAGATCTTTTGTCGGATGATTATAAAGTCCACAACTATATAATTAACAAAGCAAGAGATGTTGGGGTATTGTACGGCTATAAGCAAATGAGTATCCCAATACTTGAGTATACCAAGGTTTTTAACCGCTCGATGGGTGAAAGCTCCGATGTAATCAGTAAAGAAATCTACAGTTTTTTAGATAAAAGCAATGATTCCGTAGTATTACGACCTGAATTTACAGCAGGTATTATTAGAAGCTTCATCTCAAACGGCTTACAACATAAATTGCCCTTAAAGTTTTTCTCTACCGGTCCTGTTTTTCGTTATGACAGACCGCAAGCAGGGCGTCAAAGACAATTTCATCAACTAAATTATGAATATATCGGGGCTAAAGGTGCTATTACTGATGCTGAAACTTTGAAGTTAGCCGTGGATATACTTAAAGCACTTGAAATAGAGCAGGATACTACTTTAGAGCTTAACTCTCTTGGGTGCAGCAAATCAAGAAGTGCTTATCAACAAAAGCTGGTAGAATATCTAAATGATTTTAAAGATCAATTATCAGAAGAAAGCAAAGTAAGGATGACCAAAAATCCAATGCGGATTCTTGATTCTAAAAGCGAAATTGATCAGAAAATAGTAGCTGCTGCTCCGATTTTATCTGAATATTATACTGATGAGTCCAAAGAATATTTTGAAGAGTTAATAAAGTATCTAGATATTTTAGGCGTAAAATATACTATAAACCCAATTTTAGTTAGAGGGCTTGATTACTATTGCCATACTGCTTTTGAATTCACTACGAAAAAGCTAGGGAGTCAATCCACTATTTTGGCCGGCGGACGTTATGACGGGCTTGCTAAAATCATGGGTAATAATGATGATGTACCGGCTATCGGTTTTGCTGCCGGTATCGAGCGAATTGCTTTAATGCGGGAATATAATATATCTGAAGTAAAGCCGGTATTTGTATTACCGATCGGTGAAAATAATATTACTTACTCTTTAGAAATTGCCGATAAATTACGTTCGCAAAATGTTGCTACTATTATAGATCCCGTAGGTAAAATAGCTAAAAGAATGCAACGCGTTCTTAATGAAAATGCTAAATTTATTATTTTCATAGGTGATGAAGAACAAGCAAATAATAGCCTCAAACTTAAAGATTTAGAAAAAGAAGAAGAATATATAGTAGATTTTGCAAAAGTTCTTGAGTTGTTGAAGAAATATTAAATATTTATAACTTTTTTAAAACCTTTTCAATTATTCCTAAATTTAACCACGACATCTAAAAATATGATTATTATAAACGATTTAGCCATGAGTTATGGTGCAAGAATACTATTTACCGATGTAAATTTGCATATTAAAAATAATAAACGATATGGTTTAGTAGGTGCTAACGGAGCAGGTAAAACAACTTTTTTAAAGTCTTGACTAAGGAAGAAGAGCCGGCTTTCGGCGATATTAACATACCTAAAAACTCTAAAGTAGGTTGTTTAAAACAAGATCAATTTCTTTATGAAAATACTAAAATTATAGATACGGTAATAACAGGGAATAAGGAGTTATGGAAAGCTTTACAGGAAAAAGAAGAGATATTAAATCGGCAAGAATGTAGCAATGAAGATGGGTATAAGCTTGGTGAGCTTGAACAGGTAATATACGATAATGACGGTTATACCGCTGAAATTTTTGCAGCTAGCTTGCTTGTAGGTCTTGGAATAGCCAAAAAATACCATAAAGGGAGTGTTGA
>NZ_JWSW01000045.1:0-5412 GCF_000828125.2 Rickettsia asembonensis
TTATCTCTCAACACTTCCATTTACTAAGATTAAAGATTCCGGTTATCAGGAATACGGTACTTCTTTCCAAAGCCTAACTATTCAGAAGCATCAATATAATAAGGTTGAGGGTATACTCGGCGGTGAAATTAAAACAACTTTCTATAAGGATGAGTTCATAATTAGACCGCAAGTTCATGCCTTTATTAATTACGACTTTAAAGGTAAAACACCGGCAATCATTGCAGATCTTAACGGTCTTAATGAGCCTTTACCGGTACCGTCACCTAAACCTACTAAAATGCTGTATGATTTAGGGGCAGGGGTAGTAATTAAGAAAGGCAGAATGGAGTATGGAGTGCATTACGGGCTGAACTTAGCTAAAAAATACCATGCTCAATCCGGTACGCTAAGACTTAAAGTAAACTTCTAAAAATCCGCATCAGTTAAGGATAAGAACTATAAAATTTCTATCCTTAACTGAAATTAAATATAATTTGTAGTAAATAGATTTCTTTCCAAATTCTATTTCTAGGGGTAATTTGTATGTCGATGAGGTAGCAGAATCTTCAAGTATGTTTCTATGGGACAAAAAAGCTAAGTTGGTTGAAAATAGCATAATATAAATTTCTCATGATAAATACTTCCCATGACGTAACTTTATACCTACTGAATAAAATTCAGTCTTTTGGATTTCTTCTACTTCACAGTGAAAATATGGTTATGACAGACTCTTTTTTTAAAGATAAACACTGCACATTAGAAGGAGCCATAATATTAATATACCGGTTTTTATTTTTTAAAAATTTTCTTACTTTATCTTCAGGAGCAAACATTCTATCAATCCAAGAGCTTTTAAGGTTTTTTCCTTCTTTTTCTTCCATCTCTTCATGGAGCTCCTGTATTTTGTCTAAGTCATAAGGAAATTTTGGTTTCAGCTCTACAATTAGATCAATATCGTTAACCTGCTCAACATTGGAAACAAGACTGCCAAAAAGACCTACGTAGTTTACAAAATATAAAAAACTTTCACTGCAATTAACTTTCTGTACATGCTCTAGGAATGAGTCTAATAGAATCATGGCTTCTTTTTTTTCAGTGGTTTTAGAAATTTTGCAATACAAAAAACATTCCCTTTTACAGTAGTACGCCATGAGTTCTTTCCTCCTTCTTTACATTCCTCAATAAACCCTCTTGTTTTTAGCTCTCTTATTAACTGCTTTGCTTTGTTTTTTGATAGACGTAAGCTTTTTTTATAATAAAGAGAATCCCCACATAATGAACTTTCAAGATTTTTAAGAGTAAAAAATGTATTCATGTATATCCTTAGGAAGTCACGAACATCCTTGCACCCTATATCGCTAATAAGCTCTTTTTTGTCAATGTACATACAGAATTCTCGCAAGTTTTAGAAATAAAAGAATATAAAAGGTGGCTTCCATCATATATATAATTATATATGTTATTTTTAATGAAATTTAAAAGTGAGCTTAACGTAGCATTAATACGTAAGTATAAGCGAATCTTTATTCATTTTACTTTGGAGTATATGAAACTATAAATAATAAGTTGAATTTGTGCAAGATTTATTATATTAATATTTGTAATTATTTTTCAGGAACTGCGATAGTTTTTATGGTAATTGCATGTAGTTTTTTATTTAATATTTCAGACAGGGCGTTTTTTACTAATTTATGTTGATTAATTAAAGAAAGTCCATTAAATTGAACATCTGATATTTCTAATGCATAATGGTCTTGAACTCCTACTAAATCAGTAATTTTTATTATGCTGTTTGGAAAGGATTCCTTAAGTGTTTTTTCTAACTCTTCTGCAGATATTGCCATTATTTTATCACTTTTTAGATATAAAAGCCTAAATATTAATTAAAGTTTTTTTTGGTTAAAGTAAAGCTTTATATGAATTTTTATTATAGAATTTTAAACATTCATTGATAAACTCTACTCTTATGAATATAATAATTAATATTATTATGTCATTTATTAATTATTATGAAAAAAAAAGCTGAAGAATTAAAATTATTTATCTTAGAATGTTTGAGTGAGAAAAAAGCAGAAGATATCGAGGTAATTGATTTAACAGGAAAACATAAATTAGCCGATTATATTATATTTGCTAGCGGTTGTTCGACTAAAAATGTTGGAGCAATTGCTGAATATGTAGCTTTAGAATTAAAAAATAATGCCGGTATAAATAGTAATATTGAGGGGCTTGGTAAATCAGAGTGGGTACTAATAGATGCAGGTACTATTTTAATTAATATTTTTTATCCTGAAGCACGGGAGCATTTTAAGCTAGAAGAAATTTGGAAAAGATGAACGATCATATTCTTATTAACGTTATAATTTTACTCGGTACTGCAGTTTTTATCGTGGCTATACTTAAGCGTCTTAGATTAAGTCCGGTACTTGGTTACTTAATTGCAGGAGCTGCAATAGGTGATCACGGTTTAAAAATCGTAACATATGACCAAACTAAGTTACTAGGTGAACTTGGTGTAGTATTTCTATTATTTGCAATAGGTCTTGAGTTATCCTTCGAGCGATTAAAAGCTATGAGACGATATGTCTTTGGTCTCGGTAGTTTGCAAGTTTTAACAACTGCTATAGTAATTGCCGGTGCAATGGTACTTATAGACGGTAATAGTAGTGCGGCTATTATTACCGGCGGTGGTCTTGCCCTTTCATCTACGGCACTTGTTATGCAGGTTATTGAGGAAAATCGTAGTCAATCAACCCAAATAGGAAGAGTTTCTTTAGCTATTCTGTTACTGCAAGATTTGGCCGTAGTTCCATTGCTTGTGGTAGTGCCGCTACTTGCCGATAGTAATAAAGCTTCGCTTGCAGCGGCTCTTGGTATTGCACTCTTAAAAGCCGTAACGGCCTTACTTACAATATTTATTGTCGGTCGTGTTTTTCTTCGTCCTGTATTTTCTTTCATTTCATCAGAAAGTAATAATGCAAGTGAGTTACCTATTTCAATGACTTTGTTAATAGTACTTTCTGCTGCTTGGGCTACCGAAACATTTGGTTTGTCTTTAGCTCTAGGAGCATTTGTTGCCGGAGTATTAGTTGCAGAAACCGAATTTAGATTGCAGGCAGAAGAAAGTATTTATCCTTTCAAAAGTTTATTTTTAGGATTGTTTTTCATGACTGTCGGTATGAATATCGACGCACTAGAAATGTATGAAAAAATATCTCATATTCTTACTTTATCTATTGCTTTAATAGGTATAAAAACCTTAATCATAACAGCTTTTTGTATTTTATTCGGTTTTAATAAAGGAGTTGCTTTTTATTCAGGCTTATTATTATCGCAAGGTGGAGAGTTTGGTTTTATATTATTCAGTTTAGGTAAAGATAGTGGAGTATTAGAAGAAAGTACTGCCGATATATTATTACTCGTAGTTACTTTTACTATGGCACTTACTCCATTACTCGCAGCTTTAGGGAAAAAGATTGCCGAGAAAGTCGATAAAGGACTTGGTAAAACTCCGACTCAAATGATTGAGCTTGGGGCAAGAGATTTAACAAACCATATTATTATTGCCGGCCTTGGTAATACCGGTAAAATGGTAGCAAGAGTTTTGGAAGCGGAAGGTATAAGTTACGTAATACTTGATTTAGATGATGATAGAGTCAAAGAAGAGCTATCAAACGGTTTACCGGTTTTTAAAGGTGACGTATCGCAAGCCGATACTCTAAAGGCATTAGGTACGGAAAGAGCATTTGCTATAATACTTACTATGAATAATCAAGTAACTATTAAGAAATCGCTTAAAACAATTAGCGCTAATTATCAGGATATACCGGTTGTCGTTAAGTTAAAAAATTTAAAAAATGCTAGAGAATTTTATGATTTAGGTGCCACAACTATTATTCCGGAAAGTTATGAGACTGGATTACAAATCGGTGGAACAGTCCTAAAAAATATAGGTATTAGTGAGCAGGAAATTAATAGAATAAAAGTACAATTTAGGCTTGGTAATTATATAATAGCAAAAAAAGAGGATGCTTTATCTGAAGTGGAAGATAATGATTAAAGTTTTTATCATTTTAATTACGATAATATTATCAACAACAATTAACGCCGATAATAAAAAATTGCCTATTCCAAGATTTGTTTCAATAAAATCTAATGAAGTAAATGCAAGGAGCGGACCAACCACTAAATCTGCAGTAGAATGGGTTTTTGTTAAAAAAGGCGAACCGGTAGAAATAACTGCAGAGTACGAACAATGGCGACAAGTACATGACATTAACGGCGAAGGCGGTTGGATACATTCAAGCGTTTTATCAGGTAAAAGATCAGTAGTTATTACCTCCGATGAGGAAATAGAGCTTACCAAATCCGCAGACCCTAAAAGCCGAGTTATAGCAAAATTGATGCCCAAGGTTCGCTGCGGTTTGAAAAAATGCAAAGAACAATTCTGCCAAATTACATGTAAGAATTACACAGGTTGGATTTCTAAGAAAGTAATTTGGGGGGTATATGATGATAATGATAGGTATTAATAGACTTTTTGCCTAACCTCCTTCTAAAGGTAATTTGTACATCAAGAAGGTAACTAGTATCCTCACGTATTTATATACGCTGCGGTGGCAAGTGCTTCCGTGTTTCCAGGGGGATTCCTCTTTATAAGATAAGTTATGCAAGAAGTCTAATACTTATAATAAATTGTAAAAGTAGTTTACTATTTGAGGTTAATTTGCTATATATGCAAACTTACTAAAAATATAATTATTTATGCAAAGATATTTAGACGGTACAAATGATGTCGCATTTAAAAAATTATTTAGCGATAAAGTAAAATTAATAAATTTATTGAACTCTCTTCTTAGGTTATCGAAAGGAGATAGAATCATAGATTTAAGTTATATAACTACTGAATAATTGTCTTTATTTCTTGAAGGAAAAAGAAGCTTATTCGATCTAAAAGTTAAAGATGAAACCGGTAGATGGTATATAATCGAAATGCAGCGTAAAATGGAAAAAGATTATCTTAATAGAACGCAGCTTTACGGTTGTTATACCTATTTTAGTCAAATTAAGAAAGGTATGAAACATAGGGATTTATTGCCGGTAGTAATAATTTCTATCATAGGAACAAAAGCTTTGCCTGATGAATTGCCGTATGTTAGCTATCATCATATAAAAGAAAGCAATACCCATAAACAATATTTGTTTTCATTAACTTATGTATTTATTGAACTAGGAAAATTTAAAAAAAATGATTTTAAAGATGATACCGACGAATGGTTACATTTATTAAAATATGCTTCGCAAGAACAAGAACCGCCAAAAGAAATTAAAAATGAAATTGTGTTATCGGCATATGCAAGTTTAGAGCAATATAAATGGACAGACCAAGAGCATGATGATTATTTTGTACGGTTCTTTTGGGAGTGTTGA
>NZ_JWSW01000047.1:0-5363 GCF_000828125.2 Rickettsia asembonensis
TCAACACTCACATTTACTGTCCCTACTTGGGTTGACCAAGATAACATTATATTTAATCCAGTTTTACATAAAGAGGAAGTTACTGACTCTTTATATCCTAACTCGCTCTACATATGGAAGCGAGAAGAACCTATAGAGAAAGCCAAAAAACTATTTGAAATATCAAAGAATTATATACGTGTATCAGCTGGTAAACTTTTATCCGATAATATTTCTTCATCTTTAATATTTATATCTGCAGATAAGGATTTTTATAATTACGATAATTATATTTTAGATACTAAAGATGAGAGCTTAAAATTACAAAAAATAAATATGCCATCAGATGCAACACCTGAAGGTTCTTTTAAAGAATATGTATTTTGGTTGCTGCGTTCCGATTGGCAATTTAAAGATAGTAATATAAAAGCAGGTTCACTTGTTGCCATACACTACACTGATCTTCTAAAAGAAGATAACGATAAAGCCAGCTTAAAAATATTATTTACCCCAACAGAGAAGGAAGTACTTTATTTTGTAGGAATGACTAAAGATACAGTATTTTTAACTAGCTATGAGAATGTTATTTCAAAAGTAGTAACATTTACATTAGAAAATAATGAATGGACAAAACCGGTAACTTTTAAACTGCCTTATGAAAATGCAATTTTTGGTATGTTGTCTGATGATGAGGAAAAAGATGCACTAATTACTATAGAAAATTCTATAGTTCCTCCAACTATCTATTTATGGGATAAAACTCATGAATTAAAAGTTATTAGAAAGCCTTTATATCCGTTTGATAGCAAAAATTATGTTGTAGAGCAAAAGAAAGCTACAAGCTCGGATGGAGTTAAAATACCATATTTTATTGTTTATAAAAAAGGTACAAAATTTGATGGTAAGAATCTAACATTACTTGAAGCATATGATGGTTTTCAAGTAATCAACTCTCCATATTTCTCTCGCATGGAAAATGAAGTATGGGTTAAACATGGTGGAGTGAGTGTTCTTGCTAATATCAGAAGCGGCGGAGAATTTGGTCCTGAGTGGCATAAGGCGGCTCAAGGAATAAAACGTCAAACCGGCTTTAATGATTTTATTGCAGTAGCAGAGGATTTAATAAAGCAAAACATTACTAACCCTGAGTATTTAGGAATTAAAGGAGGAAGTAACGGCGGATTGCTAGTAAGTGTTGCAATGACACAGCGTCCCGATTTATTTGGAGCTATAGCGTGTGAAGTACCTATACTTGATATGGTACGCTATAAAGAATTCGGAGCAGGACATTCATGGATGACTGAATATGGAGATCCGGAAAATCCAAATGATTTAGTACATATTAAAAAATATGCACCTTTAGAAAATTTATCTTTAACTCAAAAATATCCTACTATTTTAATTACCGGTTCAGTGCTTGATCAACGTGTACATCCATGGCATGCACGAATTTTTGAATATGTACTTGAGCAAAATCCAAACATTACAACTTATTTCTTAGAGAGTAGTGATAGCGGACATGGTAGCGGTAGTGACTTAAAAGACAGTGCTAATTATTTTAGCAATATCTATACATTTTTTGCAAATGCTTTGAAATTGAAGATTGATTAGACCTGTCATTATGAGCCGGCACGGGCGTTGTTGCATGAATACCCGCACCGTCATTGCAAGCGGTCGAAGACCGTGCGGCAATCCAGTAAAAATGCTAAAAATTAGCATTTTTTATTACTTTTTCTGGATTGCCACGTCGCTTCGCTCCTCGCAAGACATTGTTACGTGGATACCGATGTCATTCCCGTGTAGGCGGGAATCCAGCATAAAGCAAGATAAATCGAGCTTTTAATTTCAAAAATTTGCTATATTTATACTTTTTTTCTGGATTCCCGCCTCCGCAGGAATGACATAAAGAGCATTTACCGGTCCACGCAACAACACCTCCTCGCAATGACGGTAAAACCCTCCATACAATAATGCCGTTTTACGAAAACAATTTTCCAATTCCGCTACGTAATAGATTTTTAGGATTCATTTTACTGGCTTTTTTCATCATCTCGCTTATTTGCTTATATTGCTTTAGCAAAATATTTACCTTTTGTACTGTAGTCCCTGCTCCAGCAGCTATACGTTTTCTACGAGAAGCATTAATGATGTCAGGATTCTTACGTTCTTTCAGCGTCATAGATAAAATAATTGCTTCTTGATGTTCAATTATTTTACTATTTAATTTTGATTGATCTATTTGATCCATAATTTTACCGCTACCCGGTAACATGCTAAGTATACTTCCAAAACCTCCCATTTTTTTTATACTTCTCATTTGCTGAAGATAATCATTTAAATCAAACTTACCTTTTTTCAATTTAGCAGCCGTTTTTTCGGCTTCTTCTCTATCAACGATACTAGCTGCTTTTTCAACAAAAGAGATAATATCACCCATATCAAGTATTCGAGAAGCTAAACGTTCAGCATTGAACTCTTCTAAATCAGTTAGTTTTTCACCGCTACTTAAAAATTTAATCGGCTTTTTAGTAATATATTTTACACTGAGTGCTGCACCGCCCTTGGAATCGCCATCAATTCTAGATAAAATTAATCCTGAAATCTCTAACTTTTCATTAAAGCTACTTGCCGTAACTACTGCATCCTGCCCTGTCATACTATCAATTACTAACAAAGTTTCCGTAGGTTCCACTATCTTTTTTATTGCAAGGGCTTCCTCCATCATCTCTTTATCAATTTGTGTACGACCTGCCGTATCATAAATTACGACGTCATAAGCAGAAATTTTAGCCTCGGTAATAGCTCTTTTGACAATATCAAGAGGTTTCTCACCTTGCATAATAGGTAATGAATTAATCTGTACTGAGTTTGCAAGTATAGCAAGTTGCTCTTGTGCGGCCGGTCTGTAAGTATCCAAAGAAACAAGTAAAACTTTTTTATTTTGATTTTTAAGTCGTAAAGCAAGCTTACTACTCGCTGTAGTTTTACCGCTCCCTTGCAGCCCTACCATTAGGAAATTTACCGGCGGCTTTGAATTTAAATTTAGCTTTGTCTCACTTTCACTTGAAGCTAAGAGGTTTATCATCTCTTCATGGATAATTTTAATTATCATATGCCCCGGTGAAACGGATTTAATAACCTCCTGTCCGAGTGCCTTTTGTTTAACTTCCGCTATAAAATCTTTTATCACCGGTAATGCAACATCCGACTCTAAAAGAGCTACTCTTATATCCCGCATAGCAGCATCTATTTGAGCTTCTGTCAAAATGCCTGAGCTAACTAGCTTATCAAAAATCTTCGTTAAATTTTGTGTTAAAGTTTTAAACATGCAAATAATTTAATTTATAAAGTTCTAATATATTTTGCTCAATATGTTTTAGCAACAATATATTTTATGGTTTTATGTAGGCGTTGTTGCATAGATCGATTTTCTGTTGTCATATCCCCGCGAGCTTGTAGCGGGATCCAATAAAAAATACTAAAATTATTAGTATTTCAAGTTGTTTTTATGGACCCAGTGGTCAAGCCAATAGTACCGGACATTTTTTTAAAAGATCCTGATGTCATCCCCGCGAAAGCGGGGATCCAGACTAAAAAATCTTTAAAATTAAAGATTTTTTATTACATAGTTTTTGTAAAGTAAAGCTTTTAAAAAAAGCTTTACTTTGCTGGATTCCCGCCTACGCGGGAATGACATAGAACAAAAATTGTCCGGTACTATAGGTCAAGCCACGGGGTGACACAACGGGTTTTACCTATCCATGCAATAACGCCTTTTATGGATAACGTGGAAAGGAACGTAGTGATATCGTGTTAATTACTAAAAAACTCATTCACCACTAATATATAACTTGTTTTTAAGTCTAAATCATAATCAACGGTATTATATATTAACTTTTTTATATTGGTAAATTTTTGTAGTAAATAGGAAGGATGCTTATTTGGCAGTTTATCAAAAATCTTATTTTCTAAATCTAGAAGCTTAATATTGACGTTAGCGGATTTTTTAAGAATTCTATTCAATAATAATAATAAATTATCAATAAAATCTAGCCATAATTCTCGTTCTTTAGTAGTAAAACGATTAATAAAATCTAACGTTTCATTATTTGCTATCGGCTGAATAAATTGAAGATATAATTCATTTATAGAATGAGGTTGAGATGAGCTAACATTAATTTTAAAGCATCTTGATCTAATTGTAGATATAATACTTGCAGCTCTTGAAGTAATTAAAAAAATGTAACTATTCTTTGGTGCATCTTCAAGAATTTTTAAGCATGAATTCGCCGCATTTAAATTCATAATATCAGCCGCATAAATTACGGCAACTTTATAACCTGAAATTGCAAAAGTTTTACTTAAGAAATCTTGTAATTTTCTTATTTGTTCAATAGAAATATTTTTAGCATTAGATGTAGTTGAAGTTTCCCTAGCGATGAAATGATAATCAGGGTTGTTTTCAAGAGGAATGCTATTCTTAAAAAGTTTACTATATATAAAATCTTCTAAATCTTTTAAAGCTTGCTCTATATTTTCGGCTTCGATAAGCCAACTATTATATAGCTTATTATGTTTTAAGTTAAACTCTAGACGTTCAATTATCAATGGTTGTAATATCGTTATGAATTATACTTAAAAATTGTTCTATATCATTCCGGCTTTTGCAGAGTATTGTTGCATGAGCCGGTTTTTCTAGTGTCACCCCGCAAGCTTGTAACGGGGTTTGGAAATTATCAGTATTGTAATAAGTTACTTCTTTTAATTACAAGCTTCTTTCATTTTTCTTCCAGCTCTAAAAGTAGGTTGATTGTAAGCATCTATTTTCATTTTTGCTCCGGTTTTTGGGTTACGACCCTCACGTGCTTTTCTATGATGTATTTCAAATGAACCGAAACCTGTTATATTAATATTATGGTGGCTCTTTATAGCACTAATCACACTATCAAGAACTAAATTAAGTGCTTTCTCAGCATCAGCTTTTGTTAATGTTTTATGTGAAGCATGTTTATGATTATGACCATGGTCGGTCATAAATGCTATAAATTCGGTTTTATTCATTTTTTTTGGTTCTTTTTTGTTATGTGTACTCATAATAAAATCAACTCTCCTTTAATGGGTTAATATGTATTGATGTTTTTTTATAAAACAATATATACAACTGGCAATAATATACATCAATATATTTTTTTATGTGAGTTAATTATAACAAACTACCCACATACTGCAAATGCCAGTTATTTACAAAGTTTAAAATATATACGTTATTATATTAATTTATAGAAAAATGTAGCCATTTTACATCAGTTATACTGTTAAAACTATCTTAATCAAGTAATTAAAGTGAAAATTTATCATTAAAACCCTAATTTAGGGAGTGTTGA
>NZ_JWSW01000049.1:0-5301 GCF_000828125.2 Rickettsia asembonensis
TTATCTCTCAACACTTTCATAAACTACTGAGCTCCTGATCACTTTCTAGCTCTTTCTGCGAAATTACTCTTATATCATTTTAAAATAAGATTTTATATTTTCTAAAAAAGAATTAGCATAATTCTCAGTTCTAGGACTTTTAAGATTTTTATTTAAATGATTATGAAGAAATTTTTTATCTAGATAAAATTGAATAATACTTAAATTCACTATGTTTTTTCGGTAAATTAGAGATAAATTCTGCAAATTTTTCTAATTGAATATTGGTAATTAGAGTAAATACCAAACCTATATTTTCTTTATATTGGTTAACCCTTGAAATTTCATGCTCTTTCGTATCTTTTTATTCAATTTCAATAACATTATTAGATAAAATAACTAAATTTTTTTTATTAACCTCTAGCTTTTGAGATTCCTTTTGCTTTATATTAAGTATTTCCTCTTCTAATTCCTCTTCACTAAATAATTTTTTAAATGCAGCAAGCCATGGATCAAAGGCTGTACTTTCTAACTTTTTAAAATCTTCTTTTAACTTCATAACTAATTTCCTTGTTTATATTTTCTTAGTTTAATTTATAGTACTAGTTGGAAGTAATCAAGTTATAGAGCTAAGAAAAATTAATATTTTTGTAAAAATTACATATAGCGTAGCAATTGAAAAACAGTTTTAAAATACTTAAAATAATTTGACTATTTTAGAAAATTTTAATAAAATCTATTAATAAACTCAATCGATAATACCAAATATGAAAACAGCTTTTATCTTCCCCGGTCAAGGGGCGCAATTGATCGGCATGGGAAAAGATTTTTATGATAATTTTAAACCCGCCAAAGAAACTTTTCAAATCGTTGATGAAGCACTAAATCGAAAACTTACCGACATAATTTTTAACGGCACTTCCGAGGAGCTAACCCTAACTACCAACGCACAGCCGGCATTAATGGCAGTATCTATGGCAATAATAAATATTATTAAAGCTGAAACCGGTAAAAGTTTGGATAGTCTTTGCGATTATGCTGCCGGTCATTCGCTAGGTGAATATAGTGCTTTATGTAGCACTAAAAGTATTAGTCTTGAGACAGCAGCAAAACTACTTCATATACGTAGTACATCTATGCAAGAAGCATGTCCCGAAGGTGAGGGAAGCATGGCAGCTTGTATTAATATTCCACTTCAAAAACTTGAAGAAATATTAGAAGATATCAACAAAATAAATTTATGCCAAATTGCCAATGATAACATCGAAGGACAAATAGTTATTAGCGGCAAGACCACAGCTATAGATCATGCTATTAGCATAATTAAAGATTTAGGCTATAAAGCGATAAAACTGAAAGTCAGCGCTCCATTTCATTGTAGCTTAATGAAGCCGGCAGAAGAAAAAATGCGAGTAGCTCTTGATAAAGCTGTAATTAATAAGCCTTTGATACCGGTAATCCAAAATTATACCGCAAAACCTACTCTAGATCCTACAGAAATCAAACAAAATTTAATTCTTCAGATATGCGGACGAGTTAGATGGCGTGAAACTTTAGAACTATTTAATACCTTAGATATAACTCATATAGTAGAAATAGGTGCCGGAAGCGTATTAACAAATATGCTCCGAAAAATTAATTATCCATATAAATTAAGTAATATAAGTAATTTAGAAGAACTACAGAATTTTTTAGACACTCTCTCATAACTTCTGATTTATACTCAAATGATTTCAAGAACCCTCATTTTATTTTGAGAGGTGAGCACCCGCAGTCTATACTTAAATAGGTGAGGATGCGAATCCTTGATAAAAGAAAAAAGCAATTCTTGAAAGCAGCAGAGTATATAAAGTTTTTAAATTAACTTAATATTATTATTATATGAAAATTAGTTTTAGTTTTTTTAAGCAATTGCTAGAATTATTAACTAGTGATTGGCGAAGCTATTTAGATAAGGTAATAGAAGATTTTAAAAATTTAGCTTTAACAGATACTAATGATACATTTTTAAAAGAAGAATGTTATAGAAAAATTGCGCTTATTAAAGGATATATTAAAGAAGGGGAGTATCCATGGTATGTTGTTCCTTTTGATAAAAAAGATAATGCAAGTTTACTACTTACCAATATTCATATGCTAGAGCTTGATTATCTAAATCAAAATACGGTAAAAGCAGTAAAAAATATGCTGCGAAATAATTTCAAAGATATATATAATCCGGAAATTTATATTATCACTAATTATGAAGAACCTATAATTAAAAACTATACAATAATAGATACAATAGCCAAAGGGAAAGTTATTACCTTTGAAGATGTTAATATTAATTATGAAGAACACACAAATGAAGAGTTGAAATATATAGATGATATAGTAAATGATATTAGAAAACTAGACAGCGAGTTAGTAGCAGATATATCAAATATCATCAATTTTATTTTGTAGATTCTGCTATTACTCAGTATACGATCATTTTTATTGCTGCACATTTTGAAGAACTACCAAATTTTCATTAAAATTTAGATAATCTCAACTTTATAGTACCGCTACAAAAATATAATCCTGAATGCCAACCAAAAAACTATAAGAACTTTATAAATATCGAAGTAATAACTTGGAATAGATTTTTAGTTAAATATCAGAAATTATTTAATAACCTTAGCGAAGAACATTCAGAAATACTATGTAGCATTTGTAGCGATAATGAGGATTTTATAAAATCATTGCTTTCAGACTCTCTCTCTTGATTTAGAAAAGCAAACTAAAACCATAACCTATGTAATGGATAAATATAAAGGCGATACTGATTCTTGTCATATAACTCGGCTTTTTAATATTTGTAAAAATACGACAAAGCCTGAAGTTGTAAAATATTTTATTGATTATTTAGAACATTGGAAAGGATTACCTATTTTTTGGTGTTATAATGATATGCTTCCTATAGGTGAAGTTTCTTCAAAACTACCTAGCCATGATTATGAATAATATTTAAATCAATAATAAAAATTCTAAAATAATTCTAGAAATTTTATAATTTAGATGATATAAAGTTAAGCCATAACCGGAGAGATGGCCGAGTGGCCGAAGGCGGCGGTTTGCTAAACCGTTATACGGGTCATACCGTATCGAGGGTTCGAATCCCTCTCTCTCCGCCAGCTCTATGCTTTCTTATTTTCTTTATAATGCTTAGTATATTTATCTAGTAACATCCTAATCATTTTTTGATAAGGAACATGTGCAGTTGCTGCTTCTGATTTAAAGAATTCTACGTTCTCTTTACTTAAAGAAATGGTTACTTTTACAGAATCATCTTTTAACAACAGTTCTCTAGGATGTGGTAAGAAATCTTTTACTATTTTTACTTCCCATATTTCCCCATCAGTGTATTTTATTCTCTTACCTTTACGCCAGTATCCTGCTCCAAAAATTCTTATATGATTACCTTGAAACATAAAACGGACTGTTAAAATATTACCGTCAACTTAACCTAAACAAACATATCTTTTTTCTGTAATACTATGGTCTATATCCTCAAGAATTATCCTTTTTATATCTAGAAAAGCTTTTTGAGCTTCATAAAAGCTTACGTTATGCTTCTCAATATTAATGTTATTTTTTCTTCGTCCCATTCAAAAGAAGAATGCATTTTTAGCCTTTAATCGATTAATTTAATAATACTTAGTTCTATAATAAATGTCCATATATTTGTATGGGTAATAAACCATATTTTAAAATTAATAGTTTTCAAAGTAGACATAACAAAACTTAAGCGTAGCCTAGGTTCTGTGGACATTTCTAATTGATTTCCTATTCTGAGGTATTTTTTAGCGAAAATTAATAAGATTTTTAAAGGAATAGTTATTCATATTTCAAAAAAATCTTATAATTTGCAGTAAAAAATAGCAGGAATTAAATCTTTTTAGAGATGTCCACAGAACCTAAACTAAGGCTAATCTGAACTGGTTAAAGGTTCGCATAACGTCCCACACTCCCCGCCAGCGTCTGAACAGTTAGCCAATTCTTGTAGTTTACCTTCCGGGAAAGTCAAAGAGTAATCAAGGTTTCCGCCTTTCAAATTTAGGTTAGAGAGTACAAATTATCGCCTTATTTCCTTTATTTAACAAGGAAATTAGATTTACATGCAAAATGTCTTTTCATACCTTACCTTTTTAAATTTTATTAAAAACTTTAACTATTTAAGATTATATAATATCATCTTCTTCACCCATTAATTTAATTAAATCTGGATAGGTTTGCTCATATTGAGCTATAAGCTCAAGTGTTTCTGTTTTATCATGAGATGATAATTTAACTTTGTCATTTTCTACTAACTCTCTTAATTCTTTTATTTCTTGTAAAGTAGCATAATGAATACTAACCTCCTCGCCATCTTTTGCTGCATACCATTGATTTTGTGCATCCCACAAAAGGGCATTTCTTATATTGACAGCCTGACTAAGATTTGTTAGTTCTAAATCTAGTTTCACAAAGAAATCTCTTGAGTACGAAAATTCTTGAGTTTCTACATTAGGTGCGTATGTTAATCCAAAAAATTTATCGTTAGCTATACAAAACGACTCTGCACTCTTTTTAGATTTGCTGCTAAAGAAATCAGGGATAAAACCAAAAATTTTTATTTTATAGTGTTGATTTATATCAATTCTTCCAAATATTGTCTTTTCTTTCATTTGTTCCTCTTAATTTAATCAGTTAAATTCTGTTTATCAAAAACCTTGGCTATTTTAGCTTTTGATTACAACATAAAATTTGTAAAAACTTAATAAACATATATTTGTAGTAAAAAGTAGAAAAAACTATATAGATACAAGATTTATCTCCTGTAGCCTTAAGTTTAATATGGTTTATATATGATTAGCAATTATACACCAAAAAACGAATGATAGTTTGTTTAAAAAAATCTTTCGAGATTTAGAGAGATTAAAGAAATTTATCAATACAGTTCTTGGACTTCAGGAGGGTTTTAGAATCAAAGAAATAGAGTTTATACCCATAAAGCAAGCCCTATGCTCAATAAAGGAAAAAGCATATTTGATTTAAAAGCCGGTAGCTGGTATATAATCGAGATACAAAATAGCAGAAATTAAGGAATAAATCTACAGCGTTAACTACGCAATCACAACATAACCCGCTACGCAGTAAACGACCTCTTCAGCTCATTGGTGGGAAAGGACGAACCCACATAGATATTATAACACCTAAATACTCAACTTACAATAATTATTATATAATAATTATTGCTTAATAGTTGAGATATTATTTAAAGGATTAAATTATGACTGATTTAGTTAAAGGGAGTGTTGA
>NZ_JWSW01000051.1:0-546 GCF_000828125.2 Rickettsia asembonensis
TATAGGTAATGAAATTCTTAAACGACAGGAAAAATACGGTTGGGGCGCTAAAGTAATAGATAATTTAAGCCGTGATCTACATTCTGCATTTCCTGAAATAAAAGGATTTAGCAGCAGAAACCTTAAATATATGAGGCATTTTGCTGAGGAATATCAAGATATTAAATTTGTGCAAGAGGTGCTTGCACAATTGACGTGGTATCATAATATTACCTTAATAGATAAGGTATCTAAGAAGCAGGATAGGTTATTTTACGTAAAGCAAGCTATTGAATATGGTTGGTCACGTAATATGATGGTTACACAAATCGAACTTGAGTTACACAAAAGACAAGGGCAAGCAATAACAAATTTTCAAAGTAAACTAGTTTCTCCTCAATCTGATCTAGCACATTATACGCTCAAAGATCCATATGTTTTTGATTTTTTAAGTGTAGGAAATGAAGCACAGGAAAGGGAAGTAGAAAAAGAATTAACTAAACATATAGAAAAATTTTTAATTGAGCTTGGAGCAGATTTTGCTTTTGTGGAAGTGTTGAGAGATAA
>NZ_JWSW01000053.1:0-4968 GCF_000828125.2 Rickettsia asembonensis
TCAACACTCCCTATAGAAATCCATAAATATTATCAGTTAAGAAAAGAACAGGATTTATTTCATACTCTCCAACAAATTAATCGTCAGCAAGAAATTATTCCTAATAGTATATGGCATATTGCAAAAGAGCATGATATTACTACTAACGACGTTATTCCACTTGGTAAATATAGAGGTTTAGATTGTTACAGAAAAATTAGATAAGAATCAATATAATAAATTTATAGATGCCTTAACGAAAGGTATAATACATAACCCACAAGGTAAGAACGGCGTTAAATTTATCGGTAAAAAAGTAGTCGAAATTAAAATTGACGGTGACCAGCGTTTATTTACAAATATATTACATTCAAACGAACAAGGTGAATTACTGATAAATTTTGATCATCAAGGAAATCATAATGATGTAATAAAATTCGCCGGTGAATACCATCTAGAATTTCACCAAGATTTGTTATAAAACTAGCTTTATTGGGTGGATCGAAAAAAGCGTTCGGTGTCATCCCGTGGCTTGACCACGGGATGACAGAGGTGAAATTGATCCACGCGGGCAATGCCTTACGAGGAGGGACATAGTCCCGACATGGCAATCTTGTCAAGCATGCGGACGTACAAAACTTACAGTTTTTCCTCGCAATGACGACTTAGTTATCCACACAACAAACCCGATTAAAGTTATGCTTGCTCTTGAATTTCAAAAAACATTCTGCAGTCTCCTACAACTTCTTCACTAGGACCTTCAGGATATAAATTTATATATTCTGCATCTATTTTACTTAAGAAATACGGTAAAGATGATTCTGCATGCAGAGGTTCTAAATTTTTTGCACGTAAGATATAAATAGGACTAATTGAATCTTCTTCAACCTTGTCACGTAATTTATAATTATAAATTCCGCCGCCTAAAAGCTTTTTTTCTTCTCTATCTATATCTCTTGAAAACTGTAGTGTAGTAATCTCTGCTGTATTTTCAGGTTTAGTTGCAATAATTGCACAATGAGTTTTATAAAGATAAATATCACCCGGCTCAATTAATTCTAATTGTTTTTGATCTATATCATTTAAAGTTGCAACTAACTCATAACCATATTTAGAATAATTTTCTCTCATTTGAGCTGTAGTTATACTTTTTATCTGCTCGGTAGGTAAATAAGTTGCCTTACCCACGCTACTTGAGCAATCCTCAGGTCCAAACACTAATTGATCTTTAAAATAACGATGTCCGCCATATTGATAGTCTCCAAAAAGTAGCATACCTTTTTCACCGACAAAATGATAATCTTCTGGTATTAACTCTTTCGGCAGCTCATATTGAGAATTATAAAATTTATAACCGGTGGCAGCTCCTACCAATGATATCGGCTCAATATCAAGTATTTGGGCAATACTTTCAAGTAACACAGAACTAACAGAAGAGTTCTCATTCCCCCAAAACGATACCGTGCTATCAGATTGTAAAACAGGTAATTCGTTAGAATTTATTTCGTTTGATAAACCACTATAAAACTTTCCTTTTATTATTTGATCTATTAAATTATCCTCTTGCTGCTTTGCATAATTTAATGCCATTTTTAACTGCAAATCAGTTTTATTAAATTTTATAGGGTAACCTATATCATTTATATCTTGTTTTTTTAAATAGTTATTTACTGATTTACTTGTGTTATAAAAATCCTCTAAAGCTTGGATAATTTCCTTTCCTGTTATCCCACCGCTTTTATCAATGCCATTTTCTTCCCATGCCTTAACTATAGCGTCTTGCTCTTTATTTTGCCCATCTCTAATTGCTAATTGTTTAGCTCTAATTTGAGCTAGCATGTGAAGAACTGATTTTGAGTTAATCTTAAAATCTTGCATAAAACCTCTTTTTTAATAATAGAGGTTAAAAGTTAGGTATTTTTAATAAGATTGTCAATATTTTATTAAAATTTATTAATATTTTACTCAAAAGGTTGGCGTAGGTTAATAGCGGCAGATAAGGTACCCTCATCTAAATAATCAAGTTCACCTCCGATAGGTATACCGCTAGCTAGGCGAGAAATTTTGGCAGGATGTTCTTTTAAATATTCAGTAATAAAATACGCAGTAGTTTGACCTTCTAAAGTAGAATTAGTAGCAATAATAACTTCTTTAATATTTTCTGCAAAACATCTTTTAAGTAGTTCAGGTAACCGAAGTATGCTAGGATTTTGCCTACTAGCTGCTGATAAATTATGACCTAGTACGTGATATAAACCTTTAAAATTACCGCTACGCTCTATTGCCCATAGTTCAGCTACGGTTTCAACAACAGCAATAACCGATTTATCTCTATATTCAGAAGAACAAATACGGCAAATATTTTCCGTATCCATATTACCGCAAATCTCACATTTTACTATTTTCTTATCTATATCTATCAGGTTATTAATCAGGCTTTTTAACCTTACATCTTTATCTTGTAGTAGGTATAATACTATACGTCTTGCCGACCTACTACCAAGACCGGGTAATTTTGAAAAAAGATAAATTAGTTGATCTATATCATTTGTGTTGTTGTTCATATATTAAGATTTGATTACGACGGTTCCGGCTATTTTATCATGTAATGCTTGTTTTTTAGAAGAAAAAAGTATGAAAAAAATACCTATAGGAAAAGTCATATACCCTAAAAATCTTTTAATTAACTGCTTTAAAGTCGGACGATTTAATGTTACGGCATCGACGACTTTCATACGTAGGAACATTTTACTAAGAGTTGCGCATTTATAATACCAAAGCGTTACGAAATATGAGCCTATTACTAATATATTAGTAGCAAAAATTGAAATATTAAACAAAATATATTTATTAAAATTCCCTGCTTTAAGATATTCATAAAATTCCTGACTCATAACTGAGTTAAACATTTCATTGGGATTATGAAGATTAATGTTATTACTAAGGAAATAATCATTAAAGAACAACCATAATAAATTAAAAGAAATAAATTGAGATATTGGAATTGCTATAAAAGCAAGCAACGATAAATCAAGTGCTGTAGAAAAAATTCGTGCTATAAAATCAGGATAAATAATTTGCTTTTTCATTGCTGGTTACTTTATTTTGGTGTTAGATGGTATGAGTTGTGGTATGGTTCTATTTTGTCATACCGTGGCTTGACCACGGGGTGACAAAAGGATCGAGCAATACAACATACATAATTAAAATTCAATATATTACATTTATGAATCAATTTGAAGCATATAGTTTATTATTCGTTGATAGTTTTGTCTCAAATCTTGTTATCGGTTTTCAGAATGAATTAATATTTCATTCTATGAAAATGTTTTGGGGTTATAATAGTTTAATAATGCTGTTAGTAGCTATTTGTGCTTCTCTTAGTGGTAATGCAGTCAATTATATTTTTGGAAGAATAGTTTTAAATATCTTTTATGCTTCCAAAAACGAACAAAGTATCTTAAGACATAAAAATTTAACAAAATTATATTATAAATATGAGATATTTATAATTTTCTTAATGGCCTTTCCTTTTTGGGGATGCTTTATTTCTTTATTTTCTGGTTTTTTTAAAACAAAATTTCTAAAATTTTTAGGTATTGGTTGTTTGGCAAAAGCATGCTATTATGCTCTAGGCTTTGTGAACCTTTCTAATTGATTTGCTATTTTGAGGTATTTTTTAGCGAAAATTAATAAGATTTTTGTAGGAATAGTTATTCATATTTCAAAAAAATCTTATAATTTGCAGCAAAAAATAACCAAAATTAAATCTTTTTAGAAAGGTTCACAAAGCCAAAATTGTATATATTTTAACTCATGAAAAAATTAACCAAAACTAATTCTCATAGACAACAAAAATTAGCAAGCATTATAAATGAAGCATTAATCAAAATTCTAAGACGTGGTAAAATGCTGGATAGCAGACTTTTTGATTGTCCTCTCACTATTACGAAAGTTATAGTTACTGCTGATCTAAAAATAGCTAATTGTTATTTCTTGCCTTTTAATACTAAACTAACAATAGATGAAATTATGGATGCATTAAATAATTCTAAAAATGCTATCAGAAATTTTATTACTAATAAAATAAATATGAAATTCTCGCCTGATATAAGATTTCATTACGATCACGGATTTGATAATGCTATAAAGGTGGAACAATTATTAAAAGATTTCTGAATATAAAAATCTAATAATTTATTAAAAAAATTATTATTAATACATTGTTTTAATATTTAGATTATTATATCATGCCATATTTTAATCCGTAATATTATAACTTAAATATGCATAATAAAATAGATAGCTTAAAAGAAATCAAAGGACTAACAGGTTTGCGTGGATATGCAGCTTTATGGGTCTTATTCTTACATGCCACTTACAAATTGGTCTGGCGGCGACTCAATAGGAATGAATATAGCACGCCTTGGAGGGCTTGGAGTGGTAATATTCTTTGTATTGTCCGGTTTTATTTTATGTTATGTTTATAATACTAAGTTCTCTACAAAAACTATTAGTTATAAGGAATTTTTATTTGCTCGTATTGCTAGGGTTTATCCATTGCATTTATTTATGCTTTTATTTACATTGGTTTCTAGCTTTTCTTATCCTATTCCTTTACTACCTTCCGATAATTTTTATACATTTTTCTTAAATATTTTTCTTATTCAAGCGTGGGGATTCACGGATTTAGTATCTTGGAATCAACCAGCATGGTCAATAAGTACGGAAATGTTTGCATATTTATTATTCCCTTTTTTAATATCATTCATGCAAAGATTATCTATAATTAAGTTATTAATAATCTTGTTATTTGTATCTTATTGGGTAATCTCTTCTCCTTATGCTTCTCTTATTGATTGGATGCAGGTTCATAAATGGATTAATACTGAAGGGGTGCAGTTTGCTCACGGTAAAAGCCTAATAATGTTTTTAGGTGTATTTATTTTCGGTTGTATAACATTTTTTATTACAAAATGGGAGTGTTGA
>NZ_JWSW01000055.1:0-4600 GCF_000828125.2 Rickettsia asembonensis
TTATCTCTCAACACTTCCAGTAAAGTAATTTTATGAATTTATCTGAGCTATCTAGTATAGTGGTTATAGTATTTTTTATGCTATCTAAAACCAGCATCTTCTTTGATACTTCTTTTTTAGCTTTAAGCTGTTTGGCATATTGATTTTGTACAAATTGAGCAGAATCAGTTAACAAGATATTTAAAGTATTATAGGATATATTGCTTACTATAGAAGCTGTTGTTTCGTTAATTTTCTCCGCTTCTTTCCTGTAAGAAATATCCAGTTGATATAATATATTTAAAAATCCTTGCTTAATATTTTCAAACTCATTAAATATAATAGCTCCTGGAACTAAATTCATTATATCTCGCAATGCAATAAGCTGTATAATTTTTTAAGTGGTTAAATTCCCTAATTGTAAAATTCCAATAGTGAAAGTATTATGAAGATCAATAAATAAATTATTAGTAATAGCTTCTATATCCTTTAATCCTAAGATTTTACTTTTATATTCCTCGTTTAGTAATAGTTCTAAAGCTTTTTGTTCGATTAAATCTTGAGTATTTTGTGTTAAAGAAGTTTTATATGATTGGAATAGTGTGCTTATTATATTTTTTCCACACCATAAAATACTGATTTTTTCTCTTTGAGAAACAAGAGGTCCTATAGCAGCAGTAGGGTCCTGTATGAGTAGGTCAATGCAATTAATGTATTGCCATCATTTTCGGTGTAGTTAATAAAACTACTATTTATACATGCTTCAATTAAATCTAAAACATTTGTTATAACCATATTTCTAATAATTGGATTATTAGAAATGTGATAAAATCCTTGAGTTACATCTTTAATTTCATTTTTTGAATCATTTTTAAAATTTTTAGAAAGTATATTAGGGTTAATTACCCTAATATTAGGAGTTAAGTTTGTCTGAATTTCTTTTAAATTTTCCTGATAATTTAAGAAATCAGTCCCATAATATGTTATAATATTGCAGCTGTAGAAGTTAAATAAATTGGTACTGAATAATTAGGAAAAGTTGTGATGAGATTTGTAGTAATAGGGTAGATTAAACTTCCTTTAAATGTGGCAGAAGTAAGATAATGTTTCTGAAAATACCCTTCGGTTATTAAGATTTCATCAACAAGAGTTGCCAAAACAAAAATACTGCTTCCTTTTGTTCCATTTACAATAAAACCAGTTATACCGCTAATTATTAAATGCGTTCCATATGCTAACTTCTTGGAAAAGGTAGAAGCAGCATTATTTTTATTAAAATTTACCTTATTAGATGAAATTGTAGATATTATCTAGATCATATCCTAAGTTAGAAAAAGATTTTATTACCGGATTTTTACGAAATAAAAAAGAGAATACCATAATTATTAATTTTTATTAAAAATAATGGCATTATATGTTTTTAAAAATAATACGCAAATAGAAACAATTATTATATATGGAGCTTTGTTTATTAAAAATAGATATCATCATTGCAAGCAGGCGTTGTTGCGTGGATACCCAAGTTATCATTGCGAGTAGGCATTGTTGCGTGGACCGGTAAAATCCACTATGTCCCTGTGGCTTGCTAACTAGGTCCATAAAAACAATAAAAATACTAATAATATTAGTATTTTTAACTGGATCCCGTGGTCAAGCCTATGTACAGAACAGTTTTTGAAAAGACCTCAATGTCGTCCCCGCGAAAGCGGGGATCCAGGCTAGAAAATCTTAATTTTAAAGATTTTTTATTATATCGTTTTTTTAAGATAAAGCTTTCAAAAAAGCTTTAAAGTGCTGGATTTCCGCTTTTGCGAGAATGACATAGAATAGAAATTGTCCGGTACCATGGGTCAAAGCCATGGGATGACAGAGGTGAAATTAATCCACGCAACAATACCTTTCGAGCGACTGAAAGAAGCGAGGTAATCCATTCTTGCTTCGTCAAAATTTACAGTTTTTTCTTCTTAGCTCAGACGTTAAATTCTTAACTAATCTATCTTTAATAAACGCTGCCGAATTAGGTGATAAGTTGTGTTATAGTATAAAGGAAAAATGTAGGTGTAGGGAAGAAAGTAAAAAGGCAGATAAATAAAACCTGCCTTTTTGTAATTATTAACGAGAATATAACTCGATTACTAAATGAACTTCTGCTTCAAAAGGATATGGAACATCAGAAAGAGTAGGAACTCTTAAATATTTACCGGTTAATGAAGGTACATCAAATGATAAATAGCCTGGTGTTGTTTGCCCTTGTTTTGAAACGGATTCTTGGATAAGCGGTATTTGTTTTACGGATTCTTTAACTTCTATAACATCACCTTCCTTTAGTCGTATGCTTGCTATATCGGCTTTCTTACCGTTTAATTTAATATGTCCGTGTGAAACTAATTGTCTTGCAGCAAAAATAGTTGGAGCTATATTCATTCTATAAACTACTGTATCAAGTCTGCTTTCAAGTAATCCAATAAAGTTTTCACCGGTATTACCTTTCATTTTTTGAGCAAGTGCAAAAATATTTCTAAATTGTTTTTCAGTGACACGACCGTAATGGCATTTTAATCTTTGCTTAGCTTTTAAATGTAAACCATAATCTGAAGTTTTAATCATGGTATTCTGCCCATGCTGTCCGGGACGATAATTTCGTGTATTGAAAGCATCCTTGCTATCACCCCATAGACTTACTCCAAGTCTTCTACTAGCTTTATATTTAGAACGAACAATTTTTGTCACTGATAATATCCTTAACTTTATATTTGAATTACAAGAAAATATATACATTTCTTATATCAAAGTCAATCATTGATTTTTAACCTAAAACTTTTTATATTTAATTAAAAAATATTTTATATGAGCTCTTTAGTAAGGTCAATCAATTTAGATAAAATCAATTATTCACAGAGTACAGTTAAAGACTATATATTATTAATGAAACCGCGTGTGATGTCGCTTGTGATTTTTACGGGTTTTGTAGGTATGTGGCTTGCTCCTTATTCCGTGCATCCTGTTATTGCCGGTATTGCTGTTGTTTGCATAGCTCTTGGGGCAGGTAGTGCAGGAGCAATTAATATGTGGTACGATAGAGATATCGATAGCTTAATGAAACGTACTCAAAAAAGACCTATCGTCAGAGGTGCTATAGAACCTGATGAGGCTTTATCTTTTGGTTTGATAATGGGATTTTTTGCAGTATTTTTTATGGTTTTATGTGTTAATCTACTTGCATCCTTTTTACTGCTATTTACTATTTTTTATTATATCTGTATTTATACTATTTGGTTAAAGCGTCGTTCTATACAAAATATTGTTATTGGCGGAGTATCGGGAGCATTACCTCCTGTGATAGGTTATGCAGCGGTAAGCAATACTATATCTCTAGAGTCAATTATATTATTTTTAATTATTTTTATTTGGACGCCGCCGCATTCATGGGCTCTTGCTTTATTCTGTAACGATGACTATAAAAACTGTAAAATACCAATGATGCCTGCAGTAAAAGGGAATTTATATACTAAGAAACAAATTCTAATTTATAGCATTCTTTTATTTATTGTTTCGTTAATGCCTTTTTTTATCGGAATGAATAATTTTATATATTTAATAACTTCCGGTATTCTTGGGTTAGTATTTTTATATTATGCCGGTTCTTTATTCTATGACACCCCTGATAACAAAAAGGCTAAACGATTTTTTGCCTATTCGATATTTTACTTGTTTTTTATATTTTTACTTTTGTACTCAACTAACACTATATCCCCTATTAGCTGAGAGGTAATAGTGTTGGGCTACTTTATGGAAGATAAAATTGAAAACCAACATGAAGAAACATATTATAGGTTTATTTTCATGCAAGTGATTTTTTATTTATAACTGTAATTTTTAAATAAGAATAGTTAGAAGATATATCGGATTTTATTCCAAGGGAGTAACCTGTCATGCAACATACTCCATCGTTTGATAAAATTACTCTTAATACCGGCTTTATAACGTACAGCCTTGCCTCCATATTCGCTTACTTTATTTTCCTGTATATTTGGTTGCCAAATTAAAGCTTCACTCTCTAATCTATTTGAGGCAATATTTTTTTCATGCTGCTTGTCGTTATGCGTTAAAAATATGCATTCCGCTTTTATAAACGGTTTATATTGGTTATTTATGTATTGATCTAAATCTTCAAATAACTTTGCATATTCGGTAAGCCAGCCTTCATAAGCAATAATAGGAGAAAAGTTTAGATGAACTTCGTAACCTGCTTCAATAAAAATATTCACCGCTTTTATTCTCTCGATAATCGGACTCGTTTTTGGCTCTAATATTTCACTTATCCTTGCCGGCATCAAACTAAATCTAATCCTTATTTTGCCTTCAGGATTAAAATTAAGCAGTTTAGGATTAACATATTTAGTAGCAAAAGTTGCTTTAGCATACGGATATTCTTTAAAGAAATTAAATATCTTTAACCAATTAGTGTGTTTCCAATGCAAACTTACATCGGTAGAATAACCTATATCATATGTCCAATATTTAGAATCTGTTTGATTGGAAATTTTAGTCGGTAAACTTGCTACATGTTTATCTAATACGTCAAGTATTTGATCTATATTTTCATTTATGGGAGTGTTGA
>NZ_JWSW01000057.1:0-4530 GCF_000828125.2 Rickettsia asembonensis
TTATCTCTCAACACTTCCATTATAACCTCTTACTACTCATATCTCAACACTCCCATAATGATTTAACCATAGCAATAGCTAAATCGCGTAATATTGCCAATCAGCAAACTGATGAAGATATTTATCGTCGTTGGGTATGGTTACAAAATCGATTGTTCAAACAGCTTCTGATGTTGTCATAGTCTATGTAATAATTCGTTATTTGTAGTAAATAAAATCATTTAATCTAATAAATTTTATTCTTTCCCCTTGAACTGGCAAAAATAAAATATATATAGTATGTACATTTAAAGATTTAATAATTGGAGGTTAAAATGTCTTTTAAACCATTACATGATAGAATTGCAATAAAGCCTATCGAACACGAAGAAAAAACTAAAGGTGGAATTATTATTCCTGATACCGCAAAAGAAAAGCCGATGCAAGGTGAAATAGTAGCCGTAGGTAACGGTATTCGTAATAAAAAAGGTGAAATTCATCCTTTAGAGCTAAAAGTAGGCGATAAAGTTTTATACGGTAAATGGGCAGGCACCGAAATTGAAATTAAAGGCGAAAAACTGATCGTTATGAAAGAAAGCGACGTATTTGGTATTATTAATTAATTATTTGTTTTAAGGAGAAATTAAATATGGCAACAAAACTTATTAAACATGGTTCAAAAGCTCGTGAGCAAATGCTAGAAGGCATTGACATACTTGCAGATGCAGTAAAAGTTACTTTAGGTCCAAAAGGTAGAAATGTACTTATTGAGCAATCATTCGGTTCACCGAAAATTACTAAAGACGGTGTGACGGTTGCAAAATCGATCGAGTTAAAAGATAAAATTAGAAATGCAGGAGCTCAGCTATTAAAATCAGCTGCTACAAAAGCTGCAGAAGTAGCCGGTGACGGTACTACTACAGCTACGGTACTTGCTAGAGCATTAGCTCGTGAGGGTAATAAGTTAGTAGCTGCCGGTTATAATCCTATGGATTTAAAGCGTGGTATGGATTTAGCGGTAAACGCAGTAGTAGAAGAAATTAAAAAATCTAGTAAAAAAATCAATAGCCAAGAGGAAATCGCACAGGTTGGTACTATCTCTTCAAACGGTGATAAGGAAATCGGTGAGAAAATTGCTAAGGCAATGGAAGAAGTCGGTAAAGAAGGCGTGATAACCGTTGAAGAAGCAAAGAATTTTAGCTTCGATGTTGAAGTAGTTAAAGGTATGATGTTTGATAGGGGTTATCTATCACCGTATTTTGTAACGAATTCCGAGAAAATGGTTGCTGAGCTTGAAAATCCTTTCATCTTATTATTTGAGAAAAAATTATCAAATTTACAACCGATGTTACCTATACTTGAGGCTGTAGTACAATCACAACGCCCGTTATTAATTATTGCTGAGGATGTTGAGGGCGAAGCTCTTGCAACGCTCGTAGTCAATAGATTACGTGGTGGTTTAAAAGTTGCGGCAGTAAAAGCTCCAGGTTTTGGTGATAGAAGAAAAGCAATGATGGAAGATATTGCTATCCTAACTAAAGGTGAGCTTATTACTGAAGATTTAGGTATGAAGCTTGAAAATGTGAGTATTAAAAGTCTAGGGACGGCAAAAAGAGTAACAATTTCTAAAGAAAATACCGTAATTGTTGACGGTAACGGTGATAAGAAAAATATTGAAGATAGAGTATTACAAATTAAATCTCAAATAGCTGAAATTACTTCTGATTATGATAAAGAAAAACTACAAGAGCGTTTAGCTAAACTTTCCGGCGGTGTTGCCGTATTAAAGGTCGGCGGTGCCACGGAAGTTGAAGTAAAAGAGCGTAAAGATCGTGTTGAAGATGCACTTGCTGCTACAAGAGCGGCAGTTGAGGAAGGTGTTGTTGCCGGTGGTGGTGTAACATTACTTCATGCCTCACAAACTTTAACAAAGCTTAAAGTAGAGAATAAGGATCAACAAGCAGGTATTGAAATAGTAATAGAAGCTTTAAAGGATCCGCTAAAACAGATTGTTGAAAATGCTGGTGAAAACGGTGGCGTAGTAGTTGGTAAATTACTAGAGCATAAGGATAAAAATTATGGCTTTAACGCTCAAGACATGCAATATGTCGATATGATTAAAGCAGGAATTATCGATCCGGCTAAAGTAGTGCGTACTGCACTTCAAGATGCTGCTTCCGTTGCTTCGTTAATTATTACCACGGAAACTTTAATTGTTGACGAGCCTTCTGATAAAGAAGATTCAATGCCGCCAATGCGTGGTGGTATGGGAGGCATGGGCGGTATGGACTTCTAAGTCTATATCTCCAGGTTATGCAATAGGTCTAATAAACTCATCTTGCATTGCTTGTTATTCATCATTGCGAGGAGACATTGCTGCATGGATTGGTTTTGTCACCCTGTGGCTTGACCACGTGGTCTAGTTAAAAATACTAATATTAGTATTTTTAGTTGTTTTACTGGATACCATGGACAAGCCACGGTATGATACCGAATGCGTTTTGTGGTTCACGCAAGCAATGCTTGTTATAATAACGATTTTAACAACGTACCGTACAACATATTATCAAGTCGCAGTTAGATACTGAAAAACTGATTTATGTAACAAATCGGTTTTAAAGCGATTCTTTGCTTAATTTGAAAATAAATTCTTTAATAAAACTCTTACTTAAAAAATAAAATATAGAATTCCTTGTAATTATTTCAATAAATGATTGCAAATATTTTTTAATTAATTATAATAGCTTAACCTTTGGTATTTATCCTATGAGACTGTTAACAGAATAATTTTAAAGCTCATTAAATTCTTTATTAATTGCAAATTATAAGGTTTTTTTGAAATAAGGATAGCTATCCTATCAAAAATCTTATTAATTATCAATTAAAGTTATTTTGTTAACAGTCCCATATAGAAGATCAAAAGGTTTAAAGCGGTTTTGCCTTAATTATTAAGAATAGATTCCTTGTTGAAGCTATAGGCAAGCTTAATCTATAATATATATTCGTTTAATTTAAAAAATTAGTAATAAAAGTTTTTAGCTTTTGGTCGGTTAACTATACTAACTAAAATTAGTAAGGTTTTAGAAAAATTACTATTCTTATTTTAAAAAAGTCTTATAATTATAAAGTTAAGAAAGACTAAAATAAGATAATTTAAATTTTATATGTAAAACTTAAAAAAATTAGGTTCTAAAAGATAAAAATAATAGCGTAGGGTAGTGCGAAGCTTGCCACAAGCTTAATTTTTCCTATTAATATCCAACTAAAGCTGGGTGTTTTATTAATATTTACTAAAAATAGCAAATTAATTAGAAATATTAATAGAACTTAATCAAGTTTATTGCTTTAATTGGTGTTTAGTTATTCGTAAGTATAACTATTAACTAAATTAGTATAAATTAAGGAGGTAGTTTTGCTCCAAAGGGTTATTAAACATTTAAATCATAATTTATTTGAACATGATATTACTGCTCAAATAACAGGTAGGATCAAACATCCAATATCAATTTTATATAAATTATATCGTAAGGGTATAAAGTTAGAAGAATTAACAGATATTTTTGCGATAAGAATAGTGGTAATAGATGAAGAGAAATGTTATAAAGCTTTAAAAGTAGTTCATGATCTTTATGAGCATGAAAAGGATAAATTTAAAAATTATATTCTTAATCCTAAGCCAAACGGCTATCAATCTTTACATACTATTATTACAACTGAGGATAATTATAAAATAGAGATACAAATACGTGATCATAAGATGCATTATCATGCAGAGAGCGGTGAAGCTGCACACTGGAAATATAAAAATAGTTTTTAGCTAATATACACTTTCTTTCTAAAGTAGTATTGCATACTCTTTAATTTATTTTGTATTATTTTGAAGTTTAAAAAAGAAATTTCATAAGTCGACTTTTTGAAATATTTCTTTTTGTTCTGAAGGGAAATGTTGCTTGATAAAATTAGTGCAAACATTTAATAGTTGTTGTTCTACGGTTCGTATTTCTAAATAAGCTGCTATGAGTAAGAAGCTTTCTATAGTTTCTTTTACTGTTTCTAAAGCCTTTTCCGTAGATTTAGCATTTATAGTTTATAAATTATGTAGGCGATCAAACACTTTAATAAGTGCGATATCATATCTTTGTTCCTGTATTAGTAAATTTAACATTTCACCGGAGCTAATTTTACCGTACGGCTTAATTCTTGTTAAACGTTCTACGCTATCGGCAATATTCTTATCAAAAATTTTGCTAATATCAGCATATGTAAGTATTGTATCCTATATAGTATCATGAAGAAGGGTAACATTTATCATATATGATTTGTAAAGTTTAGGAGCCTCAAGAGCCGTAAAATCTGCAAGCATGATTGCAACTTCTATAGGGTGAGAATAATAAGGCTCCCCTGATTGACGCATTTGAGAAGCATGATATTTACGGGTATAATAAAGATCTTTTTCAATTTCTGTTATATCTATAGGCGAGTCTACTATAGTATTCAAATATTTAATTCGATCAATTAATTTTTTACTATAATGGAAGTGTTGAGAGATAA
>NZ_JWSW01000059.1:0-4458 GCF_000828125.2 Rickettsia asembonensis
TTATCTCTCAACACTTCCATTATTGAGCTTGTCATATTTTTGCTTCCTCAACTCATCACGTTCTTCCCAAAGACTAGATTTTGAGATTAAATGAGAGGCATCCACAAAAGTAAATACCTCACTCTTATAACCTTGCTTTCTTAGTTGATCTCTAAAGTTTGTAAACATTTTTAATAGTAAATTAGTACCTATCTTCTTACGTATTTTACTAAACACACTATAATCTGGTTAGTAATAATTTTACAATTATAATCAGCAATTAATCGTAATGTATAATTATCTAGATTATTTTTAACCAAGTTTATACAGGAAATAGGGTATTTTTTTAAAACATTTTTAATTACTTCAGGAGTAAAACTATCAATACTGACTATAACTTCTTTTTCCTTTATAACTTCCCTAAGTTCTTCAAGAACATTCTCAAGCCTTGCATATTCTTCATCTTCATTAATAATTAAAGCAGAAGGACGTGTTGATTGTGATCCAAGCTCAATTATTGTAGCCCCTTCATTTATCAAGCGTACAAAATTTCTAACGGCATCTTCTTTATGAAAATTTAATCCTCCATCAGAAAAAGAATCAGGAGTAATATTTAAAATACCGACAAATTGAGGATTTAAAACAAAAGAGCGTATAACTCCTTGATTTTCAATTAAATGTGCTATTTCTGCAAAGGTTTTATTGTTGTAAAAATTATTAGTCGGACATGAATAACGACATTCCAAACTTAAACCTGCAGTTAGATGAATAAGAAACGGTCTGTTTAATAATTCAGGATGCGGTATTTTTAAATCAGGCAAATCTATATGGCAATTACTCCAAAGTATGATATCTAAGTCAATAACTCTTGGAGACCATTTATCGTAAGAACTTGCTCGACCTAGTTGTTTTTCAATCTTTTTAAGCTCAATTAGAAGTTTACTAGGCGTTAAAGTACTTTTACCCTGCACCACCATATTTAAATATAACTTATTCCAAGCTTTATCGGCATTAGGTGGTAGAATAACTTGTGTTTCAAAAATAATAGATTGCTTAAGCAATATAAAATCACAGCTTTTTAGTAAATTTAGAGCTTTTTTAATATTTAAAAGTCTATTACCTAAATACTGCCTATAGAAATATAAATCATAGTATATTCGCTGAATTTGAAAAATTGACTTCGTTGCTTTGTAAGTCCTTCGGTACTCACGTATCATTATACGCTCCGTTCCTCGGCTTACAATCTCCTTGCTCTTTTTCAAATTGAGCTTCGTCTACCCAACTCTTTATTGACTTGTAGTATATATCCTTTCCGGAATAAGAAAAAGAAACTCCGCCATGCAATCCTGAAACCGGTGATTTTAATTTAGTAACGGTTACGTTTAGAAAAATCTTTTCTAATTTAGATTCGATAAAATTTTGATAAATAATATCATATATTTGTGCGGCTAAATACTCGATAAGATTAAAGTGATTTTCTTGAGAAAGTTTTTGTACTAGTCGTACGATTTCTGCATAACAAACAGTATCGTTTATATTATCCGTTACAGTAGCAGGCGGAGGAGTTGATAGAAGGAGTTGTATGTTAATTTTTACAGGTTGAGCGTGGTGTTTTTCTTGAGTACTGCAGCCAAGATGTACCCAAGTTATTAGTTCCGAAATATTAAGTTTACATGAATAATTTAAGTTGAAAGCTTGATACCTATCATAATATTAATGTTAGTTTAGTATAAGCTCTTTATAAAAAGATACAATAGTTAAATTGATATATCGCCACTTTTTTTAAAGCCGGCATGAGCTTTTTCAAGTTTTTTAATAAGTCTAGGTGAATATGATTTAATGTCTTTTTCCTTGCCGCCTTCGTATTTTTTAGCGAGTTTCATTCCACCTCTGATCATATTATAGGCGAAGTTCATTAGCTTTGTTTCTCCTGCTATTCTTTTTGGATTCATAAACATATAAACTTGATAAACGGCAAAGCTCTTTATTAAACGCTTTAAGTCTATTCTAGCTTGTTTAGTTATACCTTGTAATTTATCTTTTGGGTTTGCAAGGTTTTTATTAGCATCTCTAACGATTTTAGAACGTTGATGCATTAAATAATTACTGACTTCGGCAACGTTCTTGTTAATGAGCTTCTCATCCATTTTAAGCATTTTAAGCTTTAAGTTTTTAGTTTTACCTAAATACTTACGGATTAATAAGATAATTCGGCTTTGCAGTTGAGTTAAATCCATAGTTTGTTCGTTTAAGATAGCAAGTATCCGCTCTATCTCATACTCAAACTCTTCATTTTGGCTTAATTCTTCAAAAATTTCCTCCACCTCTTTGCTCTCAAGTACAAGATCGTCACTAATACCCATTAATGCATCTTTTATTTGATCGGCGATTTTTTTGGTATCTTCGGAAAATTGATTATTTGTCATAATCTAATTCATCGTTAAATATAGCTATTTTTATACTAGCACTACATTTCTACTTGTCTATAAAAATTGTATTAAGAGATATTAAATTTTTCTCATTGAGGATACTCTGAGGAATTATAACAAGCACCTAACATATTGCTAGAATCTTCATGATTATCATAATATGGTTTAAATGAAGTATTAAGGTTTAAATCATCGGATTTAAGTAAAGATTCTTTAAAGTATGAATCATGTGACCGACTTGTCGTAATATTCGTATAATTAGTTTCTAGTTTTTCTTCTTTAAATTTTTCTGCTAAATTTTTGTATTTTTCAGCTTGTTGTATAAATTTAAGCTGAATACAAGGTGAAGAAATCATTGATGTTAACTCTTTAGACAAATCATATAATATTCCGTAAGGTTTAGGTCTTCCTTGTTCTTCTATGAGAGCTATCGTATTAAGAAAAAATACTTTTAGTGAATCTTGCAGACTTTTTTCTGATATATCTAGATTATATTGGTTATAAAAATCACCTTGGCTTGAATATAATTCAATTATCTCTGATGTTAATTTAGCTATATCTTGCGGGTTCTTTTGCTGTATTTTCTTTTTTAGTTCTGATTCTTTGAGATGTAATAATTTATTAAAAGCTTCTTTTGCATAAGATATATGAGTAGTAGTTTTAAAATATTCTAAAGCTTTTACATAATTTCCGCTCTTAAATTCAATCTTCCCAAGTTTTATATTTGCCTCTTCAGAACCAAGGTTAGCAGCGTTTTCATATAATCCTATTGATTCTTTAGATAGTTTTGTTAAGCCATTAGCTGTACAGATGTGTGCTTGCCCACAATAAATTTCTGCTAATTGATGTTTATATAAGTTTTCGTTTTTATAACAATCATTAATAGATTTATGAGTTTCTTTTAGTAATTTTTCTAATAAATTGTAAATAGGTAGCTCTTGATCCGGTAACACAGGCTTATGTAAAAGCTTATCATATATTACTTCATCGAGATTTTTAGATATTTCTGTAATAGATTTAGAGGCGGTAATATATTTCAAAAGAGATTTAGTTTCTTGCTTGCTGACTGAGCCTATTAGTTTTTCTAAATTACTAATGCTATTATTTATAGTTATACCTAATACATTATTAAAATTCTTAAAGCTCTTTGTTAAAAATAATTTAATATTATCTAGATTTTCAATATCAGGGCTAGAATTGTTAATATGCTGTAAAAAGTTTTTTAAGTTATATATATTATTGATTGCTTTTAAATCTAAAACATCATTATTTTTGATATCTTCATAAAATTTTTCAATAGTCTCATTTAATTTGTTATAGAATGAATCTTTATCTTTGCATATTGTATGCTTAAATGATTCTAATAACTTTTCTTTTATATTATATGCCCCAAGGTTACTAAATAAATCGTTAAACCATTTTGCAGAATTAATTGTAACCAAATTTTCTTTTTCAGAAAATTTGATGTCAGATAAATATTTAAGGTAATTTAGAAGGTTCTCTAATTTATTTTCTGATTTCGGTGTTTCTAAAAGCTGATTTAATTTTTTAACGATTTCTAAGAAATTTCCTATAGTTTTGGCATTGTCTTCTAACTGTTTATAATAATTTACTATATCTATTAATTGTTTCAATTTGTCTGTTTTAGCCGAAATGTCTTCAAAACTTAAATTACTTTCTATATTTTGTTCCCATTTTTTTTCTATATATGTTTTAAGCTCATTGATACTAATTAGTATTTCTTTATCAATTACATTTATAGAATTTAAAATATATGTTAAATTTTCACCGTCGATTGTTATTTTATTATATTCATCTGGAATGATATAATTATCATCTGTAATATTTAATAGATCTTTATAGTCTTTTGCTTGTTCGCTAGCTTGAGGTAATAAATAAATAGAATCTTTTATTTTATTAATAATAATCTTTTGCTCATCGCTAAAATTACCGAGTTTTATAGTGTCATCAATAATTTTAGATATACGAGTATTATTATTGCTTGCTGGACTATCGGTCACTACTATGGAAGTGTTGAGAGATAAGATAA
>NZ_JWSW01000060.1:0-3561 GCF_000828125.2 Rickettsia asembonensis
TTATCTCTCAACACTTCCATTATAAAATTCTATATGTAGTTGTTCATCTCTTGTTATTTTAATTAAAAATTATTATATAAAAATAGTCTAGTTAAAAATATTTAACTTTATTAATTAAAATATGTTATTTATATGAATATTGATAAATTTACTGCACATGCTAAATCAGTGATAGCTAGTAGCCAATCGATTGCTGCTAAAAACGATCATCAGCAAATATTACCTTTGCATTTATTATCTAGTCTTTTAAGTGAAGAAACAGGTATAATTCAAACCCTTATTAATAATACTGGAGGTAATATAAACTTATTAAAAGATCAAGTTCAGCTAGAACTAAATAAAATCCCAAAACTTCAGGTTGAGGGAGGGGGACAAGTTTATTCTTCTGCTGAAGCTCTTAAAGTTTTAGAAAAAGCTAGTAGCATTGCTAAAGACAGTGGGGATAGCTTTGTAACCATAGAGCGTATATTTGAAGCATTAACTTATGATAATACTATAGCCGGTAAAATTTTAACGAATAATGGAATTAATAGTAAAAAATTAGCAGCAGCTATTTTACAGCTTCGTAAAGGCAAAAAAGCAGATACCGAATCGGCAGAAAATAGTTACGATGCTCTAAAGAAATACGGCAGAGATGTAACAGAGCTTGCCGAAAGCGGTAAGCTTGACCCGATAATCGGGCGTGATGAAGAAATAAGAAGAACCGTGCAGGTGCTATCACGACGCATGAAAAACAACCCTGTGTTGATCGGAGAACCCGGAGTCGGTAAAACTGCTATAATAGAGGAGCTTGCACAACGTATATTTAATAAGGACGTACCTGAGTCGCTTATGAATTGCCATATTATTGAGCTTGATATGGGAGCATTAATAGCAGGTGCTAAATATCGAGGTGAATTTGAGGAGCGTCTTAAAGCAGTACTTGGTGAAATCAAAGAATCAAGCGGTGAAATTATTTTGTTTATCGATGAATTACATCTATTAGTCGGTACGGGAAAAACCGACGGTGCTATGGATGCCTCGAATTTACTAAAACCTATGCTTGCTCGTGGTGAGCTGCACTGCATCGGTGCTACTACTTTAGACGAATATCGTAAATATATCGAGAAAGATGCAGCACTTGCTCGCCGTTTCCAGCCTGTTTACGTGAGTGAGCCGACGGTTGAGGATACTATATCAATACTTAGAGGAATTAAAGAAAAATATGAGCTGCATCATGCCGTGCGAATTTCCGATAGTGCAATAGTTGCAGCAGCGACGTTATCAAACCGTTATATTACCGATCGTTATTTACCTGATAAAGCTATTGATTTGATTGATGAAGCTTGTAGCCGTATGAAAATAGAATTGTCAAGTAAGCCTGAAGAGCTTGACGAGCTAGATCGCCGTATTATTCAGATAAAAATTGAGCTTGCAGCACTTAAAAAAGAAAATGACGAGCATTCTAAAAAGAAAATTACCCATTTAACCGAGGAACTCGAAAAGTTAGAATCTAAATCATATGATATGAACGCTAAATGGCAAGCAGAAAAGTCTAAACTACAGCAAGCCCAAAAACTTAAAGAAGAGTTAGAACGAGCAAGAATCGATCTAGAGCGTGCCGAGCGTGACGCTAATCTTGCTAAAGCTAGTGAGCTAAAATACGGAATTATACCTGAGATTATGAAAAAGATTCAGGAAGCCGAAAGTATGGATAATAAATGGCTATTAAAAGAAATTATATCGGAAAGTGATATAGCAAGTATTATCTCTCGTATTACTGGTATTCCAATTGATACGATGCTATCAAGTGAGCGTGAGCGTCTACTTGTAATGGAGCAGAAACTACGTGAATTGGTAATAGGGCAGGATGAGGCAATTAAAGGTGTTAGTGATGCGGTGAGAAGATCACGTGCAGGTATTCAGGATATTAACCGTCCGCTTGGTTCGTTCTTATTCTTAGGACCGACAGGAGTTGGTAAAACTGAGCTTATCAAAGCCTTAGCTGGTTTTCTTTTTGATGACCGTAATGCGATACTTCGTATAGATATGTCGGAATATATGGAGAAGCATGCTATTTCTCGTCTGATAGGAGCACCTCCCGGCTATATTGGATATGATCAAGGCGGGGTGTTAACGGAAGCAGTAAGACGCCGTCCTTATCAGGTAATATTATTTGATGAAGTTGAAAAAGCCCATCCCGACATATTTAATATTATGCTGCAAATACTTGATGAGGGAAGATTAACCGATAGTCAGGGTATCACAGTTGATTTTAAAAATACTATTATAGTTTTAACTTCTAATTTAGGTGCTGAGATACTTGTTAATCAGAAAGAGGACGAAGATACATATAAAGTAAAAGATGAGGTTATGGAATATGTAAAAGCAGTATTTAAGCCTGAGTTTTTAAATAGGTTAGACGAAATTATATTATTCCATCGCCTAAATCATAATAATATTCATGATATAGTTAAGATACAGCTTGAAAGCTTAAAGAAAATTTTACTAGCACAAAATATTATTCTTGAATTTGATGAATCTGCTTTAAATTATTTAGCCGAAAAAGGCTATGACCCAAGCTTTGGAGCAAGACCCTTAAAACGCCTTATCCAGAGGGAAATACAAAATAACTTAGCCAAAATTATTTTAGCAGGCGAAATAAGTAGCGGCAATACCGTGAAAATAGCTAGAGAAAAGGAAGAGCTAAGGATAAAGATAATTGATTAAGCTTTGCGTACGAAAACTAAATTATTGCATAACTCATAATTTTCATTAATTTTTTCTTGAGCCTAGTCTATTACTTTGTTATAACCACCTTTCTAACTTTGATAAACAAGTAAGTTAGATACAATAAAAATCTAATGAACGGAGGTGTGAAGTATTATGATAATGACGATGAAATAGATTACGAAACAGCAGAAGAGATATTGAAAGAAATCTACTCCTTAAATGAATTGGAAGAATTAAAAAAACAAGATGGAGTAGAACTTGAAGAATATGTCGATGCTTACAATGAAGCAGAATTAGATGATAATAACAGTATAACTTTTAGAGAATTTTTTGCATTGAAAGATTTCAAAGAAACCGGCTATATGAGGTTGTATGATAAAACAAAAGAATCCTATGAAATGCAACGTGCTTTAGTAATACTAACTAATGATCAATACCAAATGAGTCAAGGAAAAGTTGAAAATCTTACTATTTGGCGTGGAGAAACAAGAGAGAAATCAGAGGTAGGTATATTTAACATAGGAAATGAATATTCTACAGAGCGGTTTATGTCTACAACTTCTGAGCAGAGTATTATTAATAATCATATGTCAGATGAATTAAAACCGCATCAAATTAATATTGAATATGAAATTGAAATGAATTCCCCTCTAGTAGGTGCTGATATTTCTTCTATATTAAACGATGGAGAAAAGGAAATAGTAGTATTGCCAAATACTAAGTTTGAAATAACTAATGTTAAGCACGAGGATGATCATACCCTATGTATTAGTATGAAAAACAAGCCAATCATATATGATACATGGAAAAGTAATTTTGATCTATGGCTTTCTAACATGGGAGTGTTGA
>NZ_JWSW01000061.1:0-3393 GCF_000828125.2 Rickettsia asembonensis
TTATCTTATCTCTCAACACTTCCAATTTATCGTCAATAGTAAATTACAAAAGCTAATTTTCTACTTTGTAAAAAATTATAAGTTTTTTAATAAAAAACAATATATACTTAATTTATATAATTAAATTGGAAACCATCTTTCACTTTTTATATAAAATATTTCTAACCGAATAGCAGATTTATGTAATAACTCGCTATTCACATTAATTTAGAATAAAATTTTTAAAGAAAAATATATTAAATCCAATGTTATTGTCTGAAATTTGTATTAAACGCCCTGTCTTTGCTACAGTTTTGAGTTTGGTCATCGTAGCTCTTGGAGCAATTTTTTTTACCAAACTACAAATTAGAGGAACTCCGGATATTTCAGTTCCCATTATAAATGTCGAAGCTCATTATGCAGGTGCCGATGCTTTATATATGGAAAAAGAAATAACGACGCGTATAGAAAAAGCTTTAAAGACGGTTAAAAATTTAGATTATATAACTTCTCAAAGTTCTACAGGCGAAAGTAGTATTACTTTATCATTTTTACTATCTACCGATATTGAAGTAGCATTAAACGATGTTCGTTCTAAAATATCGGATATCACTTATATGTTCCTGCAAGATATGAAAGCCCCATCAGTTGCAAAACTTGATACCGATAGTTTCCCAAGCCTCTTCATAAGTGTTGAAAGTGATCAATATAGCGATTTAGAATTAACAAAGATCGTCGAAGATAATCTACAAACACCTTTAGATAAACTTGAAAGTGTAGGACAGTCACAAATTTACGGCGGTCGGGAATATATAATGAGAATAGAACCTGACTCCAAAAAATTATATCAACATAAAATTTCTTTATTGGAGATTGAATCCGCAATAAAAGAGCAAAATAAAGATTATCCCGCAGGTACGATTAAAACAAAAAGTAATAATTTTATAGTCACTCTTGAAGGTTCTTTATCTACACCGGAAGAATTCGGTAATATTATTCTAAAAGTACAAAACGGAGGTATCATAAAATTACGAGATATAGCGAAAATATCTTTAACATCTCCCGATGAGGATATAATTTTCAGATATAACGGCAAAAGCTCCATTGCTCTTGGTCTTATAAAAGAATCAAAAGCTAATGTCATAGATTTATCAAATGAAGTAACTAAAGAGCTAGAAAGAATTAAAGAATCCATGCCAAAAGGAATAAGCATGGGTATCGCATATGATGGAGCAACACCTGTAAAAGCATCAATTTATGCGGTATTTCAAACAATTTTTGAAGCTTTAATATTAGTAGTTTTAGTCACGTATTTATTTCTTGCTTCTGCTAAAATTACTTTAATTCCGTTTGTGACGATTCCGGTATCGTTGATCGGTACTTTTAGCGTAATGTATGCTTTTGGATTTTCTATTAATATATTTACGCTCCTTGCTATGATACTTGCTATAGGTTTAGTCGTTGATGATGCGATAGTTATGCTTGAAAATATTTTTAGATATAATGAAATGGGGCATAAACCCATGGAAGCGGCTTTACTTGCTTCTAAAGAAATCGGCTTTGCAATCATTGCTATGACTATTACGCTTGCTGCCGTATTTTTACCCGTCGGTTTTATTGAAGGGTTTATCGGGAAATTATTTATTGAATTTGCTTGAACTTTAGCATTTTGCGTTTTGTTCTCAGGATTTGTTGCTTTAACTTTAACTCCTATGATGTCAAGTCGTATGGTTACAAAACATAATACGGACTTACCAAAATTCTTAGTAAAGTTTAACGACATTCTACAATTTATTCAAAATAAATATATTTACTATCTAAAGCTAACTTTTGACAATAAAAAGAAATTTGTCATCATTATTGCATCATCTTTTATAGTGCTGATTATTAGTTTTAAATTTACTCAAAAAATTTTCGTACCCCAAGAAGATGACGGATTTTTACAAGTTTCTCTTAAAGGACCTGAAGGTTCTAGTTTAGAATCCTCTACTAAAGTAGTGAAAGAAGCCGAAAAAATCCTTGCTAATTATAAAGATATATTAGGTTATCTGATGGTAATAGGTGCAGGCGGTAGTGATAATGTTTTTGGATTCATTCCGTTGAAAGATTGGGGTGAGCGTTCTTGTTCCCAAGAAACTATTAAAAATATGTTAAATAAGCAGTTTTCCGAAATCCCGGGCATGTCGATTTTTGCTATGGATCCACGTTCAATGGTTAGCGGGAATGCAAGTAGCCCTATCGAGTTTACTATTCAAACGAACCTTGAATATGATGATTTAGATAAAATATCACAACAATTTATTGATATAATGAAAACAAATCCTATTTTCTTAAACGTCAATAGAAATTTACAATCGGCAATGCCAACTATAAGTATAGAAGTCAACCGTGATAAGGCTTATTTATACGGAATGGATTTGGCAAATATAGGCAAAACGGTACAATATTTACTTGCAGGTCAACAAATCGGGGATTTTAGAATGGGTAATGATTTATATGACGTTATATTGCAATTTAATCAAAAAGATCGAAAAGATATTAGCGATTTTAGTAAAATTTTAATCAGAGCAAAAAATAATAATATGTTACCGCTTGAATCTATAGCCAATATTACAGAAAAAATATCAGTAAAATCATATAGTCATTATAATAATTCAAAATCCGTTACTATTTCTTCCGATCTTGCTCCTGACGGAAAAATTAATGATGCAATTAATGAAATCAATAAAATAGCCGCTAAGTTACTTGACCCTAGTAATACTATAATAGAATATATCGGCGAAATTAAACAAATGAGAGAGGCAGACAGTAATATGCTTATAACATTTGTATTTCTCTTGTATTTATCTATTTAGTGCTTGCAGCTCAATTTGAAAGCTTTACTGACCCTTTATTAATATTACTCGCCGTACCTTTCTCAATAACCGGCGGTGTACTTGCTCTCTGGCTTGCCGGTAATAGCCTTAATATGTATAGTAATATCGGACTTATTACTTTAATTGGATTAATTACTAAGAATTCTATTATGATAGTAGAATTTGCTAATCAGCTAAGAGAAAAAGGAGTAAAGGTTCAAGAAGCTATAATAGAATCCTCAAAACTTCGCTTGCGTCCAATTCTTATGACTACCCTTGCTGCTGTAGTCGGAGCTTTACCTCTAGTCTTTGCAGATGGAGCCGGTGCTGCTGCTCGTAATTCTATAGGCTTTGTAATAGTTGGAGGATTAAGCATCGGTACTATATTTACAATTTTTGTTATACCTGTAATATATCAAACTTTTAAGAAGGATTAATAAATTATAGAATTATAAAATTTAGTAGACATATAGCTCAAAATGAGAAATGATTATTTTACGTTTAACTAAAAGGAGTTTAAATATGTTAATAAATATTTCTAGGAAGTGTTAAGAGATAA
>NZ_JWSW01000062.1:0-3379 GCF_000828125.2 Rickettsia asembonensis
TCAACACTCACATTTAGCAAGCTGAGCATAGGATGCTAGCTCCCCTACTGCATTAAATATGGATACATGTTTACCTGGATAATCTACTTTTGTAATTATCTCAGATAGATCAAATTTTTGAACTAATTTCGGTAATTCAACAAGAAATTCATCATAATATGGTTTGTCTAAACTCCATTCTCTTCCATTTTGTTTGATTTCATTTCACTTATAGTTGCTTGATTAAAATCATACGGCGAATATTTATTCATAATTTGACCTTTTTATAAATTATTGGTTAAATTTATATACCATAAAATACGGTATTCCTTAATTTTTATAAACATATAATACATTATTTTGTTAATATATGTCAATAAAAAACCACGAAACATGATATTTTTTTTAAAAATGCTTTATTTAAATTGTTAATTGACTGATTAAATAAAAATGTTTATTATCAGTCCAAATTAAATGTGATAAGTAGATATTTATGAAAGTTGTTAGCTCATTAAAATCGTTAAAAAAACGTGATAAAGATTGTCAGATCGTAAAAAGAAGAGGCAAAATTTTTGTGATAAATAAAAAGAATAAAAGATTTAAAGCAAAACAAGGTTAATTGTTTCTAGATATAATATGGCCGGTCACTCAAAGTTTAAAAATATTCAGCATCGTAAAGGGGCTCAAGATAAAAAAAGAGCAAAAGTTTTTACTAAATTAATTCGTGAAATAGTTACTGCAGTTAAAACTGGCTCTTCTAATATCTCTGAAAATAACCCGCGTCTTAGAAACGCTTTAACCGCCGCACGCAGTCAAAATCTCCCAAAAGAAAGAATAGACAAAGCTATTAATAGTGCTGACGATACTAATACCGAAAATTATACGGAAATTAGATATGAAGGTTATGCACCGAATGGTGTTGCTATAATAGTTGAAGCTTTAAGCGATAATAAAAACCGTACTGCTGCCGAAGTGCGTGCCGGTTTTACCAAATATGGTGGCAGCTTAGGTGAAACAGGTAGCGTTAATTATTTATTCAAACATTGCGGAGTTATCCAGTATCCAACAAACATAGCATCGAATGAAGATATTTTTGAGGCAGCTATAGAAGCCGGAGGGGATGATATCGTATCTGATGAAATATTCCATACAATCTATACGGATATTGAAAATTTTTCTAAAGTTCTAGAATTTTTAACCGACAAATACGGTATACCTGAAGACTCTTATATAGGCTGGATTCCATTAAATACAATAATTATAGATGATAAGGAAAAAGCTGAAAAATTACTAAAGCTTGTGGAAATTTTAGAAGAAAGTGATGATGTGCAAAGAGTTTTCGGGAATTATGAATTATCTGATGATGTTTACGAAATAATACAAGGAGAACAATGACTTATAACAATGCAAATTATCAAATAATTATTTTAGCAGCCGGTAAAGGTACTAGAATGGAGTCCGATTTACCGAAAGTAATGCATAAAGTCGGCGTAGTTCCAATGCTTGAAACGGTATTAAAGAATTCGCTTAACGTCACAAATGATGTAATTATAGTTTATTCAGAAGAACTTAAAAAACATTTAACGCCCTATGAAAATATGTGTTGCTTTATACTGCAAGAAGAACCTAAAGGCACAGCTCATGCTACTTATGCAGCAATAGATTTAATTGATAAAAATAAAACAATATTAGTTTTATATGGTGATCATCCTCTTATTACTCCAAAACTTATGCATGAATTAATAGCTTACTTAAGCCTTACTAATTCTGCATTAGTTACTTTAAGCTTTGAAAGAGCAAATCCGGCTCAATATGGAAGGATAGCTACTGATAAAAATGGTGAATTCTTAGAGATAATCGAACATAAAAACGCAAGTGAAGAAGAGAAAAATATAAAACTTTGTAATTCAGGTATTATGGCTTTCAGTAGCGGAATTTTAAATAAATACTTACCTTTATTTGCTACTAATACTAACGGTAATAAGGAAGTTTATTTAACTGAAATAGTAAAAATATGTAAAAATCATGGTGAAAAAGTTTCATATTTATTGTCTACTGATCATGATTTAATTGTTGGTGTTAATACTAAAAACGAGCTAGAAGAAGCTAATAATATTTTTTCTAAGAATAAGTCTTAGCATTTACCCGCATGGATACCGAGTTGTCATTGCGAGTGGTATTGTTGCATGGATCGAAAAACGCATTCGGTGTCATCCCGTGGCTTGACCACGGTATCAAAAAAACAATAAAAAATACTAATATTTTAATATTTTTAACTGGATCCCGTGGTCAAGCCACGGGATGACGACATAGGTGAAATTGATCCACGCAAATACCTTGTGAGAATAACATAGGAAGCCATACAGTCAATGCTAAAAATTTTGGAGAGATGGCCGAGTGGTTTAAGGCGCACGCCTGGAAAGCGTGTTCACGGCAACGTGTCGGGGGTTCGAATCCCCCTCTCTCCGCCATAATGATATTTCTTTTGTTATTATGTATTAGCATCTTTTATAATTTTTATATTTATAAATCTATTTAATATATTATGGAAGAAAAACAAAAGTCTAAACCGACTCTTCTACTAATTACCCCATATTTATAGTCTTTTAATTTCTATTTTTACTTTTATAATAAGAATAGTTGTATATTTATATTACTTTCTCTATTATAGCCATAATTTTATAAGTTACAATTATATACCTAATAATCAATTAATTTATATTAAGTTATGGCTCATAAAGATTTATCACATTTAACAGAAGAACAAATCAAAGATTTAATAAAACGTTATTATAATTACAAAAAAATACCGGATTTACTAGAAGAATTTGAGATTAATGTATATCCTAGCATGTTAATTAAACTTTTTCCGCCTGTAGTTCATAATGAATTATTTTATAAATATTGTCCGGATATAAACCTAGTAAGTAAATTAGATGGTAGAAGTCATAGGAATTATAATGTAGTATATTTTGAAAAATTTTGCCCTGTATGTGATCATCGAGACCACACTTACTCTTATTGTTCTAATTGTAAAGAAATTAGAACACAGAAAGAACAAGTTGAAGAAGAAAATAAAAGAAATGTGTTAATGCAAGCGTTTTTGCCCGTTAATATCGATATTCCTGCACCAAACGAATTAACCTTAAAGGATGCTGTATATTTAATTTCTGTAGCAGAACATTCTGCTACTAAAGATTTAGAGTTTATAAAACCCTATTTAGAAGGAGCTTCAATATCAAGCCTAGCACCGGATGAAGAGTTAAAATATGATATTATAGAACATTTAAATCATATAGGATTTATACGAATTAATCCTTTAACAAATAGCCTTGATGCAAGTAGTAGGGTATTATCGTAATAAAATGCTATGGGAATTTTTGCCTAAGGGGAGTGTTGA
>NZ_JWSW01000063.1:0-3300 GCF_000828125.2 Rickettsia asembonensis
TCAACACTCCCTAAATAAAAAAATAATTCTAAGGAGTTTTAAAAGATTAAGCAATAGATTTTATATACAAAAAACTTTAAATTTAGTTTGCTGTTTTTATATTTTATGACTATGCTCTAAGTACTATATAACCTATATTTAGTAGTCATATAGTATTAAGATAAATATTAATTGTATTTATATTATGAAAAATAGTACTGTTCAAATATCTGCTACTGAGTTTAAAAAGCATTTCTTAAATCTAGTTGATCAAGTTAAAAGTAAACATAATTCTTTTATTATTACAAAAAGAAAATTGCCGGTTGCTAAGGTAGTGCCTCTAGATACTTATACCAAAGAAAATAAAAAAAGTTATTTTGGTTGTTTAAGAGGTACTGTTAAAATTAATGATGATATAGTAAATTTTTCTTGTGAATCTGACTGGGAAGTAAATAATGACTGATATTGAAGCTAGTAACCAAGATGGGTTGATTTTAGATACTCATATATTAATTTGGTATGTAGAAGGAATTAGATTATCTGAAGCACAAATCAATTTAATAGATAAAATAAGAGAGCAAAATAAGCTATATATATCTGCTATATCTATATGGGAAATAGTAATACTTGAAAATAAAGGTAAAATAGCATTTTCAATTGAGTTAAATGATTGGATTGATAAGTTACTATCTATACCTGGCTTAAATTTAATTGACCTGTCGGTTTCAATTTTAATACAAAGCTGTCTCTTACCTCATTATGAACATAAAGACCCGGCAGATAGATTTATTATAGCAGCTACTAGAACTACTAATGCGTGTTTATTTACTTTTGATCAAAAAATTATAGAATATGCCAATTTAGGTTATTTAAAAATAATCCAAGCTAAATAATTATAACTTAATCAATTGTGCTTTACTTGCAAAATTTTCTATTCCCTCTAGATCGGTAGCGGTAACCCATAGCTGCATGTTTAAAGCGGTAAAAAATTCGATTAAATACCCTCGTCTTTTGTCGTCTAGATGCACAAAGACTTCATCTAAAAGTAAAATCGGTGCTATTTTAGTTAGCTTTATAGCATAATTCATTTCAGCAAGGATTATTGCAATTAATATAGCTTTTTGTTCACCGGTAGAACAGAATTTGGCTAAGATATTTTTCTTTTGATGCTTTACTAAAAAGTCGCTTTTATGAACTCCAAAACTAGTGCGACCAAGTAGTTTATCTTTGCTTCTTGTTTGATAAAGTTCTGCAGTAATAAAATTAACAATATTTTCTTCGCCGTCTAATATTTTTTGTTCAACAATGCCGTCAATCGATAAATCGGCTTTTGGAAACTCATTTTCAAGTTCATCTATTGTTTGCTGCATAAATTCTAAGGTTTTTAAGCGATTATTAGCAATATGACTAGACATATCAGCCATTTTTTCTTCTATGATTTTCAGCCAATTATCATCTCTTATATCTTCTGTTAGAATTTTATTTCTCTCATACATGTAATATTCATATTTACTAACTAATTCTGCATGCTTTGAATCAAAATTATAAACTATTCTATCAAGAAATTTTCTTCTATCACTACTACCACTTGTAAAGATACCTTCCATTTGCGGAGTCAGCCATACCATGCTGGTAAATTTACTTAACTCATTATTGGCTATTTTACTTTCGTTATACTCGGTTATTCTTCTATTAGAGCTACGTTTAAATTGTGTGATAAATTCTGCAAGCCCTAATTTGCTTTGCAATAGAGCTTTAACTAGACACTGATCTTCTGAAGCCTCACATATATCGGCAAGTTTCGCTGATCGCAAGCCCCTGCCTGGATAAAATAGTGATATAGCTTCTAAAATATTAGTTTTACCGCTACCGTTTTCACCTATTAAAATTATTGGGGTATTATCTGTTTTTAGTTCAAGGTTTTTAAAATTACGATAATTTTCAAGAGTTAAGGAATGTAGGAAGATATTTTTCATTTTATGAAAGAGAATAATAGTTAAATTATTGATACGTTGTATACTCAGGTAGAATTTCAAAAATTGGCTACGTCGTTCTATTGTAAAGTTCTGTAATCTGAAATTCCATAAAATTTTTGTAACCCTTGAATTTTAGAGTCAGATACTTCAGGAGTTTGACGCTCATAAGCATAAAGCGCTCTAAGACCTATAGAAAAAGATTGCTCTGTTAATTTAAAATAACCTTGAACAAGTTTTTGAGTTGAGTTTAATTTAGGGTCTGAAGTGAGCTGGCTTCTTAAATATCCAAGCCCTTCAGCAAAACGTTTCCATAGTTCCGGGTGATTTTCTTCACCTTGCTCTTCTTCTATAAGATTACCAAAGTAATATTTGCCTAGCTTGTATATCACTACATTTGGAATGTATTGCACTTATATAACGTGGGAAAGATGTAACGTGATGATAATATTCTTTTGCGTAAATTTGTAAAGTAGAATGAGTAAGTTTCCCCATATTCCATAATTGATAAAATGGATGATTTAAAAGGTTATATTGTTCAAGATCTATATTAAGCTGTTCTAAAAATTTCATCTTACCTCTTTATTTAATGAATTTGTAAATTTGATAATTATTTGTCTTGTCTATTATTACCGAATGCCATCCTGCTAGAAAATCAATAGGAAAAAAAGTATCTCCATCATAATTTTTATTTATTTTTGTAAGTAAAAATTCATCAATAAGATTTTGCTTTTGTGGAAGTGTTGAGAGATAAGGAATTAAGCAGAGAATTACAGGAAGGATATTTTTTTGGAAAAATTTGTGTTTAAATTTAAGATAAATTTTGGTCAGTATATACAAAATTAATAGAAATTTTGTTACTATCTATGTGTTATCTATGATAATATTAGCTACCCGTTAAAACGGTTAATCGTTTCAAATTAAAACATATAGCCTTCATAAATTCAGAGAATTGAATTTTGACAATACCAATATATCTGACACGTTTATTATCTTGTGAAAATACTCTTTTAAAGGTGCTCTAATTTTTGTATAATATTTATCAAGGTCAAAATTCTTATCTTGCATGTTATTTTTCTTTACAGCACAAAGATGCACTCCTTTCCTAGTGGCTGCATTTTTGACAGGCTTTGTACAATATGCTTTATCTACATATGTAGCACCGGAGTGTGGCATAACATGTTTAAAACCTTTGCTATCAGTAACATTTGCAGTGGTAACTGCAACCTTATTAATCATCCCTGATTGAATATCAACGCTAACATGTTTTTTATAACCATACCAAAACTTATTACCTCCTTTACAACCAATTTTAGCTTGTTTATCATTTGCAACTTTAGACAAAGTC
>NZ_JWSW01000064.1:0-3226 GCF_000828125.2 Rickettsia asembonensis
TTATCTCTCAACACTTCCATAAAACACCATATAAATCTATCCTTTAAACTTCTTAGTTACTTCAACTATTCTTTTATCAAATAAATTAGCAGTTTTTAAATCGCCCACGGTAGAAGTAATATCAGGAGAGGATTTGTGATTAGATTGAGTTATAAGTCCTGACCAGCTACCCAAGCGGTTAATTTTATCCGGATCAGGCATCTCATGATCGGCAAAATTGGGTGAGCTTTCCGCTTGCCCAACCCAAATCATACAATGCTGCATAGCGAAGTGAAATAGCTGCTGAATACTGCATAACTTATCGCCTGAATAAGAAGCGGAATTAGTAAAAGCTGCTGCTATTTTATCTTTCCATTTTTGTTCGGCCCATTTTGCCGAGGTAGAATCCATAAATGTTTTAAATGTACCTGCTAAACTACCCATATAGGTTGGGATTCCAAAAACGATAGCATCCGTATTATCTAATAAATCCCAATCGATATTATCAGGTTTGTCTTTATTTATTTGTATAATAGAAACATTTGCTCCTGCTTCTTTTACGCTCTTGTATAGTTCTTCAGCTACTTTTGCAGTATGACCGTACCCGCTTAATATACGATAGCTACTTTAACCATTTTATTCTCCATATAAATATTACAACTAAATTGTTATTGCGAGGAGCGTGTTGTTGCATGGCTCGAAAAACGCCTTCGTTGTCATACCGTGGCTTGTCCACGGTATCCAGAAAAAAACTAAAAATATCAATATTATTGATATTTTTAACTGGATCCCGTGAATAAATCACGGGATGACAGGAGGAAAATCGAGCCATACTAATCACCTCTCTCCTATAAGCCTACAATAAACTCGGCTTCAGTTTTAGACTTTATTTCCTCAATAGTAACATCGTCAGCCTTTCTAACTAATATCATTTCATCTTTATCAATATCAAAAATTCCAAGATCGGTAATTACTCTGTTAACTACTTTTTTACCTGTTAACGGAAAGCTGCATTCTTTTAATAATTTAGCACCGCCGTCTTTTGCGTTATGTTCCATTATAATAACTACTCTTTTGGTGTTAGCGACCAAATCCATAGCTCCTCCCATACCTTTAACCATTTTACCTGGAATAGTCCAGTTGGCAAGATCGCCTTTTTGTGAGACTTGCATAGCACCTAAAATAGTTAAATCGACATGCGAACCTCTAATCATCCCAAATGAAAAACTACTATCGAAATAGCTGCTTTCAGGAATAGCAGTAATAGTTTGCTTACCGGCGTTAATTAAATCAGGATCTTCCTCTCCTGCGTAAGGAAACGGTCCCATACCAAGCATACCGTTCTCGCTTTGAAATATTACATTCACTCCTTTAGGTATATAATTTGCTACATGCGTAGGCATACCTATACCAAGATTGACATATAATCCGTCTTTAAGTTCCTCTGCGGTTATCTGATAAATTTCTTCTTTGCTCCAAGCCATATCTTATTTTTCCCTGACGGTTAATTGCTCAATACGTTTCTCATATTTTGCACCTACTATTAATCGCTGTATGAAAATATTAGGTGTGTGAATATTGTTAGGGTCAAGTTCTCCCACCTCAACTATTTCCTCTACTTCACAAACTGTAACTTTAGCGGCACCTGCCATGACTGCATTAAAATTTCGTGCAGTTTTATTGTAAATCACGTTGCCGCTTTTATCAGCTTTAAAGCCTTTAATAATAGCAAGATCGGCTTGCAACGCTGCTTCCATGATATATTTTTCGCCGTTAAACTCCTTTGTTTCTTTACCTTCTTCGACTATTGTACCTATACCTGTTTTAGTATAAAAAGCCGGAATTCCCATGCAAGCAGCTCTAATTCGTTCAGCTAAAGTTCCTTGTGGGTTTAATTCAAGCTCAAGTACTTTATCAAGATATTGTTGCTCAAAAATCTTATTTTCTCCGACATACGAAGAAATCATTTTTTTTATTTGTTTAGTTTGAAGAAGAAGCCCAGGTCCGAAATTATCAACACCGCAATTATTGCTTATAATCGTTAAATTTTGAACATTGCTTTTAAGAAGTGCATTTATTAAATTTTCAGGAATACCACATAGACCGAATCCGCCCGACATTATAGTCATGCCGTCATAAAGAAGTCCTTCAAGTGCAGCTTCAGCCGAAGGATAGATTTTATTCATAAATTTAAAATTATTTAATATCTATTATTTAAGAAACTAGGAGGATTTTCAAAAGAAGTCAAGGACATACGCAAGTTTGGTATATTAAAAAAATACTTTACAAATTTAAAATAGTATATCGTAGCTACTTATGATTAATAAAAATTAATGATACTATGAAATTAAATAAACTAAATTTAGCTATGGCTGCTTGTCTTTTATATTCATCATCAGTATTAGCAACTGCATCAAATATTGATGACGATATGACAATTCAAGAAAATTCTAAGAAAAATTATAGTTATGTAATTACTTATGATAAAAATATGTCCTCAAGAGCAAGTAGTGATGCTGCTATGTCATTGATTGAAGGTTATCGTCAATTAGATGATGCTATGTTTGCCGATTCAGATAATATAGCTATGAAAATCTTAAGTTATATTACAAGATTTACTGCTACATCTTGGATTATGGTAGGTAATCATGAGATAGGCAGTCATGGAGCAAGAGCAAGAGAGTTTGACTTAAAAGTAACAAAATATGAAGTAGATCCTTTTGAGGGTACAACATATTTTAAAACTAAAGATTTTAATTCTTTGCAAGTTCATAAGCAAATTGCTATAGATACAGGTGGGATTCAAGCAAGCTATTTGTTATCTGAAAATATTAAAGATAGATATATGACAAGTAACAAAATTAATCCTACTTACGGTATAGGTTATTTATGGACAAGACTAGATCAAGCAAGTTATATTTTTAGTACTAAGTTTGATGGTAAAGATAAAGACGGTAATGATATAAATGCATATGTAAAAGCGATTAACTCCATATACGGTAAAAATTATATTACTAAAAATAAAATTCGTTCATATGCTTATTTAGATTTATTTGATCCGTTTTTAGTTTATTCAGGTTATTCATTTGTAATGAATACTAACTTAAATGATATTCCTATGATTGAATTAGAACCGGTTAAATATTTACCTGCGACTAGAGCAATACTTGCTCCATACGGTTTAGAGCGTGGTTTAGTTAACCATTTTGTTGTTGATAATAAATGGAAGTGTTGAGAGATAAGATAA
>NZ_JWSW01000065.1:0-1565 GCF_000828125.2 Rickettsia asembonensis
TCAACACTCCCTTTATGGAAGATATAAGCTCTTGGAAAGAAAAGTTTGAAGTTTGCGTTTATGCTAAAAAGCTACTTGATAAACTCAAATATTTAAACACTAAAGTAAAAAATCCTATTGATATAGAGGAAGTCAAAAAAGGTATATACTATGCCCATAAATATCACGGTTCACAAATGCGTCAGTCAGGCGACCCATACTATTCGCATCCGATTGAGGTGGCGATTATGCTTGCGGTGTTTGTAGCTGAAGAAGCCCCTAAGCTTTTTACTTCTAACATGATAAATGCTGCTCTACTTCATGATACTATTGAGGATACAGAACTTACTGAAGAAATGATAACTAAGATTTTTAGTATAGAAGTAGGGAAACATGTAGAGGGATTAACTAGAATCAAACCTTATGGGAAAATAAGTGCCGAAGAGAGTTTAAATCAATTAATTAAACAAAAAAGACACGATACGGCACTTATAAAACTTTTTGATAGAGTCTATAATATACAGACTTTAGGAGCTAAATCACCTGAGAAAGCTAAAAAATAATAAAGGAAAGTTTAAGTGCATTTGTAGCAATTAGCATGCACTTAGAAATACCTACACTAGTACAAAAATTAACTCAACTATGCTATACATATTTATCAATACAAAACCAACAAAAAGAATTGTTTATAGAGGATAATTCCCAGCTTCTTTTTCTACCTTTTCAAAATGAGATAAACCAATTGCAAAACCAGTTGCTACTAAAGCAAAAACAATAAATAGTCTCCAATAATTAAAAAACTTAGTTAAATAAACAAGACCAAAGGATACCACTACATACATTATAGCTCTTGATAAAGCATATGTAAGAGTAGCTGAAGTAAAACGTTTAAAAACTGGAAAATGTTTATAAAAAATTGAAGCCGCAGGCATACTATCTGAAACAAATAAAATAACTAAACTCTGTAATATAAACAATTCGGTAGGACTTGTCATATTACTTAGAAAATAAGGAATAGCTACTGTAAAGATTATAAATGCCCCAAATTTTACTTTTAAGATTTTTAATGGATAAATCCAATAGCTTAAAAATGTTAATATTATAAAGCCCAATAGATTTACTATGTGCTGGGGTGTAATTGAAAACATGCTCTAGTACTTCACCACAATAAACATATATAAAGTAAAACATTACTGGCCAACAACATTCTATTAAAAAATATGCTAGAAAATTTTTGTTTAAAAGTTTAGCGCTTATTACAGGATTATTTTTTATAATAGATAAATCTTGATTTGCAATTTCTAAAGTTTTTTTCAATTGATGTTTAGCATCTGCAAATTCTGGAGTTTCTTGAAGACTCCTTCTAGCTGTTGTACCTACAAGTGCTATTGCAGCCCCTATCCAAAAAACAGCACGCCAACTAAAACCTTGAGAAGTTACTAATGATGCAACCCCAAGTGCCGTAGTTCCTCCTAATGTTGTAAATACTGATACTACTGCAACAGCTACATATCTAATCGGCGGGGAGATCATTTCAGTTAAGTAAATCTCTGCCCCTACTACTTCTCCCATTGAGGGAGTGTTGA
>NZ_JWSW01000066.1:0-809 GCF_000828125.2 Rickettsia asembonensis
TCAACACTCCCTTTAACATAAATAAAATTTGATTTTTCTTTCTCAAGCTTATACTTTAATTGGTAAGAGCCTGTTCACGATCTTAATTTTAATTAATAATTAAATAGGTTTTTAAGCAAAAATTAATAAGATTTTTGTAGGAATAGTTATTCATATTTCAAAAAAATCTTATAATTTGCAGCCAAAAAGACCTGAAATATAGGTAAATTAATTTACTTTCATACAGCCTAAGCTACGTACGAAAATTTTTATTTTCATATATTTTTTTGTCTGTAATACTACTTCACCGATTTTTCTCTGAAAAATCTCTATAGGCGGTAATTCTGTCCAATAACGTGCAACGTGAATACCACTTGCTGACATTTCTAAAAGTTCTACTTGAGCATCTGATTTTTCGGAACAGAGAATAATACCTATCAGGGAATTTTCAGCTTCAAAACATTCATTCTTCTTTAGCCAATTTAAATATAACTCCATTTGACCTTTATATTCCGCTTTAAACTTGCCTATTTTTAATTCAACTGCTACTAATCTTTTTAATTTTCTATTAAAAAACAGTAAATCTAAATAAAAATGTTCATTATCTATAGTCATACGCTTTTGCCTTGCTACAAAGGAAAAACCGATACCAAGTTCTAAAATAAATTGTTCAATTTGCTGCAATATTGCATTTTCCAAATCACTTTCATAATGTTCATCCGGAAGTTCTAAGAAATCAAGTATGTACGGATCTTTAAGGATTAAATCAGGCTCTAACTGAGAATTCATTTTTAATAATGATAATACTTGTTCGTTGTTGGGAGTGTTGA
>NZ_JWSW01000067.1:0-625 GCF_000828125.2 Rickettsia asembonensis
CACTCTTATAACCCGAAAATCTTTTTCCTAAAAAACCCGATGCAGATGCAGGTGAAGTAGTTTACATTGCTCCTACTTCTGAATTAGGAAAAAAATATGAAGATGCCGTGAAAGTTATAGCAGCTGCAGCTGATACTGAGTTTAAAAAAGAGTTGGCAATAAAGACTAAAGGAAAAGAAAAGCTAAAAGCATTAATTGTAGAGGAAGTTTTTGAGAAATATACAACTAAAAATGCAGATGCACTTGATGGCGATATAAATCAATTAGCTCAAGCTATAAAAGAAGGAACCAATATTGAGTTCATAGGTCCTAAAAGAGAAGTAGAAAGCGTTATAGATCAAGAAACAAGAAATCTATGTGTTAGAATAAATCAAGATGCAGGATTAATGCAGCAACTTAAAATGAATAATCCTAGGTTAGCAGCAATTATAGAAGTGGCAACTGTAAATGAAGAAGAAGTTGCTACAAGACTTCCTGAGTCGGCAGCAGCACAAGCAGTAGCAAACGGAGACATAAATTATGGCGGAGTAGTTGTAGTAGCTCCTGCTGCTGCTCCCGTAGCTCCTGTCGCCCCGTTAGTGTTACCGGCAGACCCAGAAGAAGACCCGGAAGAAGGGAGTGTTGA
>NZ_JWSW01000068.1:0-427 GCF_000828125.2 Rickettsia asembonensis
ATTGCCGGTAGTAATGAATCTATTATTTCACTTTTATTTACCCCTGCTCCTTGAATTATATCTATTCCTTGTTTTATATTTTTATTTGTTTCAATATTTTTTTCAAGAAACTTGCATAATTTATCTATTGTACTTTTAAAAGCATTTTGAACCTCAACTTCTTGGTCCGGAGTTAATGGAGTTTGTTGTAAATCTATATTCTTATTAGCTTTCTTAATTAATTTTTCAGCCTCTGATATTGTTTCTGTAGAAATTTCAACTTTTTCTTCTGTTTCTTCATCATAAAAAGGTTTATCTAATTTTTCTTTAACTCTTTTTAAGAGTTCTTCTCCATATTTTTTACGAGGTATTTGTTCATTACCTACACTCATTTCTATTAAAGCACTTTCAACAGCGTTTTTATAAGCTTTTACTTGTACTTTAACAG
>NZ_JWSW01000069.1:0-356 GCF_000828125.2 Rickettsia asembonensis
TTATCTCTCAACACTTCCTTTCTCTGAATTTTATTTCAGTAAAATAAATGAAAAATATTCTAATTTACAACATCTTTTTACAAAGCTATATAAAGCACAAGAAGTAAAATCAGAAGTTTATCATTATGAAGTAGAAGATGATTTACACTTTTATATGGTAAAAGTTAATAGAGCAAATATAACTACTTGGTAAAATTTCTCAAAGAAACAGGGAGAGTTTATAAACCAGTCCGGAAAAAAAGAATATAGAAAAGCTTTTATGGGATTAGATGCTTTTGACTCTAGCATAGAATATCATGATCGAGATTTAACTGATGTATATGTAGCTTTCACTTATAGGAAGTGTTGAGAGATAA
>NZ_JWSW01000070.1:0-290 GCF_000828125.2 Rickettsia asembonensis
AAAACATGCCACATTTCGTGTGATCGCGGCCTCCGGGCACGTTGCTTGGTGCGTCTCGTAGGCCCGCCGGCAACGCTTTCGGTTGGCCGTGTGGGGTTTGTTTGCCGTCTGGTGGTGTTTGTGTGGTCGTTTTTCTGGTCGGCCTCGGTCGGAATTTCGATGGGTCGAGTTGAAGTTTTGGCATTTTGGCATGGTTTGTTGCCGGTTTTGGGGGAAGTGCGAAGTGAAGTGAACAAAAGTTAGCTGAGATTTTTGAATCGCCGCTGCTCCTCCGGGCGGGTCTTCGGGGG
>NZ_JWSW01000071.1:0-257 GCF_000828125.2 Rickettsia asembonensis
TACGATAAAAACTCAGGTAACACCAAATTTAATTTTAAAAATTGCTTAAATGTTATTGAGCAAAGCATACAAACGATTATTTATAAATCTGAGTTATTTTGTACGCACATTATATTAAAGGCTACTTATCAGATTTCACAGATAAAGCAAAAGATAAGACCAATGCGAAAATACCTGAGAATATCTCATAAACCTTTCAATAGGTGGGTCTTAAATCGCAGTCCTTTTAGGACTTAGTGCACTAACCGAATGCCATT
>NZ_JWSW01000072.1:0-209 GCF_000828125.2 Rickettsia asembonensis
AATCGCGCCACTTGGGCGGTGGCTTCTATATTCGTCTGTTTTCCACTATAACTCAGTCAAATTTGAACCAATTGACACAACTTTTGGAATGTGGTGAGATAGGTATAGTATCTACCCGTGTACAACATTTCAAGTCAATTGGTTCAAAATTGACTGAGTTATAGTGGAAAACAGACGAATATAGAAGCCACCGCCCAAGTGGCGCGATA